>NZ_JARD01000009.1:0-207798 GCF_000708345.1 Microbacterium sp. Cr-K32
CGTTGGCCTTGTAGTAGTCCTGCCACTCGTCGGGCAGGTCGTCTTCGTAGAAGATCGCCTCGACCGGGCACACCGGCTCGCAGGCACCGCAGTCCACGCATTCGTCCGGGTGGATGTAGAGCGAGCGTTCGCCTTCGTAGATGCAGTCGACGGGGCATTCGTCGATGCAGGCCTTGTCCTTCACATCGACGCACGGCAGGGCGATCACATAGGTCATCGCGGGGTCTTCGTCCGGGTCACGCTGTCCTCATTCGTTCGTTCGGCCCGTCTCCGAGCCACCCCTCAACCGTAAAACCTCAAGTACACTTGAGGTCAAATCGAGGGACGGCAGACGGAGGGAGAGCACGCCGGATGAGTCCGCACGCACCCGACGAGCCGCTGACGATCGGCGAGATGACCCGACGCACCGGGGTCGCCGCCTCCGCCCTGCACTTCTACGAGACGCTCGGCCTGATCGCCTCGACCCGCACGCCCGGCAACCAGCGCCGCTACGCCCGGCACATGCTGCGTCGCGTCTCGCTCATCACGGTCGCGAAGCGCCTCGGCATCCCGCTGTCGGACGTGCAGACCGCGTTCGCCGACGTGCCCCTGACCGAGACTCCGAGCCACGCCGATTGGCAACGAGCGTCGAGACGCTGGAAGCGCGAGCTCGAGAAGCGTCGCGAGGGCATCGAGCGCCTCGAGCGCGAACTGACCGGATGCATCGGCTGCGGGTGCCTGTCGATGAAGGCGTGCGGCCTGCTCAACCCCGACGACGCCCTGGGCACCCAGGGCGCCGGCCCCCAGCGCCTGCGGGACTGACGCCTCTTTCCCGCGCGGACGGTCTCTGACATGATCGCGGAAACGCCATGAAGGGACACCGCCGATGAAGAAGCTCCCCACCACCGAAGAGATCGTCAGGATCCGCCGCGACGCGCTGCTCAACCGCGCCGTCGAGGCGTACAAGTTCTTCTACCCGACGGTGTCGATGGTGCTGAACTTCGAGTCCATCGAAGAGCTCGGGGCGCCCGCCAACCGCGGTCTCCTCATCCAGCTCACCACGCCGGACCTCGTCACCCTCACCCAGAACTCGGACACCCCCTACGGACTCGGGTTGGGCGACACGACCGACGGCCCCGTCGTCGTCGAGCTCCCCGCCGGTCCGCTGATCGGCGTGATCGATGACACGAACTTCCAGTTCGTCACCAACATGGGCGTCGTCGGCGAGGACGAGGGCAAGGGCGCCAAGTACCTGTTCGTCCCCCCGGGGTACGACGGACCCCTGCCCGAGTCCGGTTACATCGTCAAGCACCCCCCGACGAACAGGTTCCTGATCTGCGCGCGCGCACCGTTCCCCGACCCGGAGAAGGGGAAGGCACTGCTGCGCACGCTGAAGGTCTACCCCTGGGCCGATGCGGAGAACCCGGCACCGAACGTGTTCGTGGACATGTCCGACCGCAA
The DNA here is from genome assembly GCF_000708345.1 of Microbacterium sp. Cr-K32. Lineage (NCBI taxonomy): Bacteria > Bacillati > Actinomycetota > Actinomycetes > Micrococcales > Microbacteriaceae > Microbacterium > Microbacterium sp. Cr-K32. Next base: position 1,441 of record NZ_JARD01000009.1, read on the forward strand.
GGCCGTCGCGAACCCCTGCGTGGTCGACGGAACCATCGACTATTGGCATGCCCTCAAGCGCGCACTCGACATCGATGTGCCGTCCCCCGCGCTCTACAACCAGTACGGCATGCTCGCCGACCTCGGCCTGCGGGCAGACCGCCCCTTCGCGCCCGACGCGGAACTCGTCTCGATCCTGTCCGAGGCAGCCGAGAAGGGGAACGAGCAGCTCGTGGTGGCGGCGTTCGCCGACGACGCACCGGAACGGCTCGTCTGGCCTGACCGCAATTGGGAGTGGGTGGTCTACTCCGAGGGAGATTTCGGGTACTACGAGAAGAACTTCCTCAACCTCTCGGTGCGGGAGCGCTGGTTCTACCAGGCCACCCTCGAAACCGACAAGATGTTCATGCACAAGGAGGGCGCCGGCTCGCTCTATTGGCTCGCCGCGGTCGATGCGGACGGGGCCGCACTGGATGGGGCCACGTCGTACACGTTGACCGTTCCCGCCCCCGTGCCCGCCGCTCAGTTCTGGTCTGTCACCCTCTATGACCTCGACACCCGCTCGGAGATCAACACCCCGCAGTTCAAGCCCGTGCTGACAAGCCTGCGCGACGACCTCGCGCCCGACGGATCCGGCGGGATCACCCTTCATTTCGGTCCCGATCGACCCCGGGATGAGGTGCCATGGCTGCAGACCAACCCCGGTTCGCAGTGGTTCGCCTACTTCCGGATCTACGGCCCAGGCGCCCCCGCGTTCGACGGCACCTGGAAGCCCTCCGACTTCCAGAAGGCCTGAACCGAGCACACCGGGTCGATCGCGAGGTGCGCTCGCCCGCCGCGGCGGGTCAGCGCACCTCGAAGTCGGCGGAGAGGAGCACCTCTTCGCGGGAGCTCGGGCCGACCAGCAGCTCGAACGCGCCGGCCTCGACGATGCGGTTGCCCGCGGCGTCGACGATGGTGCAGTCGGCGACCGGCAGCTCCAGGCGTACCCGCACGGATGCGCCGGGGGTGACGTCGACCTGGCGGAAGGTCTTCAGCTCCTTGTCGGTCCAGCTCACGCTCGTCACGGAGTCGCGCACGTACACCTGCACGGTCTCGCGCACCGGCCGAGTGCCCGTGTTCGACACCGTGACGTGACCGACGATCGTGTCGGACTCCCCCAGCGTCGTCGCCTCGAGCGTCAAGTCGGAGTACTCGACCGTCGTGTACGACAGCCCTTCGCCGAACGCCCAGGCCGGTGACTGCGTGAGGTCGGCGTAGCGGTCACCGTGCTGTCCGCGGATCTGGTTGTAGTACGTCGGCTGCTGACCGACGTGGCGCGCGAACGAGATCGGCAGGCGCCCGGACGGCTCGGCCGCGCCGGAGATGATGTCGGCGAGCGCACGGCCACCCTGCATGCCGGGGTTCGCCGCCCAGATCACGGCGGCAGCCTTCGAGGCCGATGCCGGGAGCACGAGCGGCTTCGAGGCCAGCAGCACGATGACCACGGGCGTGCCGGTCGCGATGAGCGCGTCGATCAGGGCGTTCTGCCCGCCGATGAGTTCGAGCGTCGCGGTGGAGCGCCCCTCGCCGACCAGCTCGATCCGATCACCCACGACCGCGACGACGACGTCGGACTCGGATGCCGCGGCGACGGCTTCCGCGATCATCGCGGCATCCGGCTCGCAAGCCTTCACGACCGGCGGACGCGGCTGCTTGTCGGGGAAGAACGGCCCCTGCGGGTCTTCTTCGAGAGTGAGGATGTCGGCGCCGCGGGCGTGCGTGACGGTCCAACCGTCGATCGCCTGCAGCCCGTCGAGCACGGTGGTGATCATCTCGCGCGGCTGACCGTCGAGCCAGCCCGCCTGCCCGGAGCCGCCGGCCCAGTCGCCGAGCTGCGTCTGCGCGTCGTCGGCGAGCGGACCGGTGACCGCGACCTTCAGCGCGGAGGTGGGATCGAGCGGCAGCACGCCGTCGTTCTCGAGCAGCACGAGCGAACGGCGGGCGACCTCGAGGTTCAGCTCGGCGTGCGCGGCACTGCCCACCACGGCGTCGAGTTCCGTGCCCGGCAGGCGCGGGTTCTCGAACAGGCCCAGCTCGAACTTCAGGGTCAGGATGCGGGCGGCCGCAGCGTCGAAGGCGTCCTCGGCGAGCATGCCCCGAGCGACGGCGTCGAGCGCACCCTCGAAGAAGGCCGGCGTGGTCATGATCATGTCGTTGCCCGCCCGCACGGCCGCAGCAGCCGCGTGCGTGATGTCGGGCTGGATCCGCTGCTCCCACACCATGCGCCCGACGTTGTCCCAGTCGGTGATGAGCGTGCCGGTGTAGCCCCACTCGCCGCGCAGCACATCGCTGAGCAGCCAGTCGTTGGTCGTGATCGGCACTCCGTCGGTGGTCTGGTAGCCGAGCATGAACGTGCGGCACCCCTCGCGGGCGACGCGCTCGAACGGCGGCAGGAACCAGGAGATCAGCTTGCGCCGTGAGATGTCGGCCTCACTCGCGTCGCGCCCGCCCTGGGTCTCGGAATACCCGGCGAAGTGCTTGGCGGTCGCGAGGATCGCGGTCGGGTCGTCGAGTCCCTCGCCCTGGTAGCCGCGCACCATCGCCGAGGCCAGCTCGCCGATCAGGAACGGGTCTTCGCCGAAGGTCTCGTCGATGCGGCCCCAGCGCAGATCGCGGGCGATGCACAGCACCGGCGAGAAGGTCCAGTGGATGCCGGTCACCGCGACCTCTTCGGCCGTCGCGCGGGCGACGCGTTCGACGAGGTCGGAATCCCACGATGCGGCCATGCCGAGCTGCGTCGGGTAGATCGTCGCACCGGGCCAGAACGAGTGGCCGTGGATGCAGTCCTCTCCCACCAGCAGCGGGATGCGGAGCCGAGTCTGCGCGGTGAGCTCGTTCGCCCGCAGGATGCGCTCGGGCGAGGTGTGCAGGATCGATCCGGCGTGACGGCGGGCGATGTGGTCGTCGATGTCGTCGCGGGCATCGAGCTGCAGCATCTGCCCCACCTTCTCCTCCAGCGTCATGCGGCTGAGGAGGTCGGCCACCCGCTCGGGGATCGAGAGTGCGGGGTCCTGGTACGGGAGCTGGGTGGTCAGGGTCTGAGAGGTCATCACTTCGTGTTCTGGGTCGAGTTCGGGGTCGAGTTCGGGGTCGAGGTCTTCGAGGAATCGGAGGTGTCCGGCGAGGTCGCCGACGTTACGGGATCGGAGGTCGTCTTCGGCAGGGGCACGCTGCGGACGGCCGTGACGGCGTCGTTCACGTTCAGCCCCTTCTTCTTCATCGCCCTGGCCCGCTCGCCGGCCGAGCGCAGGCGCGGGTTGACGTATTCGTCGATGCCGAAGTTGATGAGAGAGAGGGCCACACCGATGATCGCGATGCAGAGCCCTGCGGGCACGTACCACCACCACAGACGCGGGAAGGCGCCGTTCTGCTGCGCCCAGAACAGGATCGTGCCCCAGTTCAGATTGCTCACCGGGATCACCCCGATGAACGCCAGCGTGGTGAGGCCGAGGATCGCGGCGGTCACGGTGCCGACGAAGCTCGACGCGATGAGCGCCATGAGGTTCGGCAGCATCTCGACCCTGATGATCCGGCGCAGCGGTTCGCCGTTCGCGCGTGCCGCCTGGATGAAGTCGCGGTTGCGCAGCGACATGGTCTGCGCGCGCAGCACGCGAGCGCCCCAGGCCCACCCGGTGATGCCGAGCACCGCGGCGATCACGATCAGCGGCGGGTTCTCGAACTGCGAAGCGATGATGATGATGAGCGGGATGCCCGGGATCACCAGGAACACGTTCGTCAGCGCCGAGAGCGACTCGCTCTTCCAGCCGCGTACGTAGCCGGCGATCACACCGATGGTGATCGCGATGATCGTGGCGATGAAGGCGGCGAGGAAGCCGACGACGATCACACCGCGGGTGCCGTAGATGATCTGACTCAGCACGTCCTCCCCCATGTGGGTCGTCCCCAGCCAGTGCTCCCAGGAGGGCGGTTGCCGCAGCGCCGTGCGATCCTTCTGCGTCGGCCCGTAGGGTGAGATCCACGGCGCGAGGATCGCGATGAGCACGAACACTCCGAGGATGATGAGCCCGGCGATCGACTTGGGGTTGCGGAACATCGCGAACGCCTGGGCGAGCTGCGACCAGAACGTCTTGCGAGGTGGAGCGCCCGCCGGTGGGGTGCGCAGGGTCGCGGTCTCCGGCATGCCGGAGACGACGGCCGACCCGTCGGGCGCGGTGCTCGCTGCGGTGGTGGGAACGGTCATGTCAGGACTCCATCTGGCGCGTGCGCGGGTCGAGGTAGGCGTAGACGACATCCGCGAGGATGTTGGCCACGAGCACCGACAGCGTGATCACGAGGAACACGCCCTGCATGAGAGCGAAGTCCTTGGCGTTGGTCGCGTCGAGCAGCAGCTTGCCGACGCCCGGATAGCTGAACACCATCTCCATCACGATCGTGCCGCCGACGATGAAGCCGATCGACAGCGCGAAGCTCTGGATCTGCGGCAGCACGGCGTTGCGAGCGGCATAGCCCCAGAGGACGCGCTTGTTGGGCATGCCCTTGGCCTGAGCCACGGTGATGTAGTCGTCGTCGAGCACGGTCAGCATCATGTTGCGCATGCCGAGCACCCATCCGCCGAGCGAGGCGACCACGATCGTCAGCGCCGGCAGCGTGCCGTGCATGATCACCTGGCCGATGAAGTCGAAGCTCCACTCCGGGGATTGGCCCTTGTCGTACGCGTGCGATGAGGGGAACCACTTCAGGGTCGAGGAGAAGATCGCGATCGCGATGAGTCCGAGCCAGAAGTACGGGATCGTGTTGAAGAAGGTCGTCACCGGGATGATCGCGTCGAGCTTGCTGCCGCGCTTCCAGCCGACGACGGCCCCGGCGATCGTGCCGATCGTGAAGGAGATGATGGTCGCGATGCCGACGAGACCCAGCGTCCACGGGAGGGCGGCGGCGAGCACCTCCGCCACGGGCCGCAGACCGTGCAGGGTCGAGATGCCGAGGTCTCCGCGCAGCAGCATCCCCCAGTACTCGAGGTACTGCTGCCAGATCGACTTGTCGGTGTCGATGCCGAGCAGGATGCGCAGCGCATCGGCGGCCTCGGGGCTCACGTTGCGGTTGCGCGCGAGGTAGGAGCTGACCGCGTCGCCCTTCATGAGGCGCGGAAGGAAGAAGTTGATGGTGATGGCCGCCCACAGGGTGAACAGGTAGAAGGCGGCTCGGCCGGCGAAGAAGCGCCACGGCACACGTCGGCGTCCGCGTTCCGCCGCGGTGGCGGTGGTGCCGACCTCGAGGGCGTCGCGGGCGACCAGGTCGTTGTCGTCGAGCTGGGGGAATGCGGTGCTCACAGGGTGCCTCCGTTCGATGCGGCCTGCGCGAAGAAGGTGTCCGGGTCGGGGGAAGCGGAGCGCAGTTCCCGCGTGTACGGGTCCTGCGGATGGAGGATCACGTCGTCGGCGGCGCCGTACTCCACGACGCGGCCCTGGTTGAGGACCATGATCTCGTCGCTGAAGTGGCGGGCCGTCGCGAGGTCGTGCGTGATGTAGAGCACGCCGAGTCCCTCTTCGCGCTGCAGATCGGCGAGCAGGTTCAGCACGCCGAGGCGGATCGACACGTCGAGCATCGAGACCGGCTCGTCGGCGACGAGGAGCGAAGGGCGGGAGGCCAGGGCGCGGGCGATGGCCACGCGCTGCCGCTGGCCACCCGACAGCTCGTGCGGGCGTCGATCAATCACCGCGTCCGCGTCCAGGCGCACGCGCGCGAGGAGCCGGCGCACCTCGTCCTCCGTCTGCTTCTTCGGCACGACGTCGTCGAGACGGATCGGCCGCTCCAGGTGATAGCGGATCGAGTGGTACGGGTTGAGCGAGGCGAACGGATCCTGAAACACCATGCGCAGCTGCTGCCGGTACTTCCGGAGCCCCTTGCCACGACGAGGGATGGGCGTGCCGTCGAGCAGCACCTCTCCGCTGGTCGGGGTCTCGAGCTGGGTGAGGATCTTCGCGATCGTCGACTTGCCGCTCCCGGACTGGCCGACCAGCCCGATCGTGCGCCCGGAGGTCAGGGTGAAGCTCACGTCGTCGAGGGCCTTGATCTGGCCCGCCCCGCGCACGTTGTAGGCCTTGGTGACACCGCGGAATTCGAGGGTGGTCATCGCACCAGCACCCCTCTCTCCCCGGTGAGCCGGGGGAACGACGACAGCAGTGTCTTCGTGTACTCGTGCTCGGGCTGCGTCCAGATGCGTTCCGCGGTCGCGAGCTCGATGATCTCGCCCTCCCGCATGATCGCGATCCGGTCGCTGATCTCCAGGAGCAGCGGAAGGTCGTGGGTGATGAAGATCACCGAGAAGCCGAATTCGTGCCGCAGCTGCGAGATCTGCTTGAGGATCTCCCGCTGGACCAGCACATCGAGGGCGGTCGTCGGCTCGTCCATGACCATCAGCTGCGGACGCAGCGCGAGGGCCATCGCGATCATCACGCGCTGGCGCATGCCGCCGGACAGTTCGTGCGGGAAGGAGCGCACGCGCTGGCGTCCGACCTTGACGATCTCCAGCAGCTCCTCGGCTTCGGCGCGCCGCTGCTTGCGGTTCATGTCCGGGCGGTGGATCTCGAAGACGTCCTCCAGCTGCGAACCGATCGTCGCCACCGGGTTGAGGGCGTTCATCGCCCCCTGGAACACCATCGAGACCTTGTCCCAGCGGAACCGCTGCATGGCATCCACGCCGAGGGCGTTGATGTCGATGTCGACCCCGGTCACATCGTGGAAGGTCACACTGCCGCCGGTGATGACCGCGGGTGCCCGGAGCAGGCGCTGCACACCGTAGGCGAGCGTGGTCTTGCCGCATCCGCTCTCACCGGCGAGACCGAGGATCTCGCCGCGCTGCAGTTCGAGGGTGACGTTCTTCACCGCCTCGACGGGCGGATCGACGTCGTACACGACCGAGAAGTCGCGCACGCTGAGCAGGGGGTCTGGCATGAGGGTGTCCTTCGTCGACCTGATCAGGGGAGCCCGCACCGTCGTCGAGGCGGGCTCCCCTGCAGGATGCTGCTTACTCGGCGGGCTTCAGCTTCGTGAGGATCTGCACGATGTTCTGCTGAGTCGGGTCGGCAGACGCGTACGGGTCCTCTTCCGAAGGCCATCCGACGTAGTTGCGGGTGTTGAACTCGCCCAGCAGCGGGTGCGCGCCCAGCGGGATGGCCGGCACCTGCTCGGAGAAGATCGTCTGCAGCGTGTCGACCGCGGCGGTGCGCTCCTCGTCCGACGAGGCGTTGGCGTAGGAGTTCAGCGCGGCCGTCGCCGTCGGGTCGTCGAAGCGACCGAAGTTGAAGCCGGCCTTCCCGTCCGAGATCCATCGCGGGTCCATGGTCGAGGTGTACAGGCCGTAGGCCGTGCCACTGTCCTCGAGCCAGTGGATGATCGCGGAGAACGTGCCGTTGTCTCGGGGATCGGCCCAGCCGCCCCAGTCGGGCATGTCGATCTTGACCTCGGCGCCGATGGCCTCCGTGACGTCTTCGGCGATCAGCTCCTGCGCGGTGTTCCAGTCGCTCCAGCCGGAGGGGACGGAGAGCGTGAACGAGACGGGTGCGCCGTCGGGGTCGATCAGCGCGTCGTCCTTCCAGGTGTACCCGGCGGTGGTGAGCAGGTCGCGGGCCTTCTCGGCGTCGACCGCGTACTCCTTGCCCTGGAACTCGGGCTGGATCTCGTCGTCGAGGATCGAGGAGAGTCCCGTCACCGACCAGACGGCCTCGCTGGCGCCTTCGCGGGCGATGTCGACGTAGGCGTCGCGGTCGATCACCCAGGCGAGCGCCTGACGGAAGGCCGGGTCGTCGAACGGCTTCTGCTGCAGGTTCATGAACAGCGTCGCGGAACCGGTGGTGGGAGCCGCCCAGAACTTGTTGTGCTCGGGATCGGCCGAGAGGAACTGCTCCTCGATCTGCGGGATGAACGCCTGCGCCCAGTCGGCGTCGCCGTTCGCGAGGGCCGTGGTGAGAGCCGTGTTGTCGCCGTACGAGACGTAGTGCAGCTCGGGCACGGCCAGATCGCCGCCCCAGTAGTCGTCGCGGGCGTCGAGCGTGACCGACTCGGTCGACCAGTTCGAGAGGACGTAGGGTCCGGTGCCCACCAGGTCGTCGCCCTTGACGGGGTCGGTGGCCGGGTCGTCGAGGTTCTCCCAGATGTGCTTCGGGACGATCGGCACGTGCAGGGCGCGGGCCTGGTTGACGTACTTCGACGCGGCGAAGGTCAGCACGACCTTGTCGCCGTCGACGGCAGCGCTGTCGAGCTGGAGGCCCGCGGTGTCGAGGGCGGGGGTGGAGGCGAGCTCGTAGGAGTAGACGATGTCTTCGGCGGTGAAGGGCTCGCCGTCGCTCCAGGTGACGTCGGCGCGAGGAACGACAGTGAGCACCGTGTAGTCGTCGTTCCATTCCAGGCTGTCGGCGAGCCACGGAGTGACGCCGCGGTCGCCGGTCTGGTTCACGAGGGCGAGGGTCTCGAAGATCACCTTGCCGTAGCCGTACTTCGAGGCGGACGAGTCGCCGACGAAGGGGTTGTTGGATTCGGTGGTGATCGCGCCGTCGGGCTTCGCGATGGTGAGGGATGCGGAACCGGCGCCATCGTCGGATCCACCGCCTGCCGAGCATCCGGCGAGGGCCGATACGCCGAGGGCGGTGATCGCGGTCGCGGCGATCAGAGACTTTCTGAGCTTCATTGCTTCTCCTAGGGCACGGGTCTTTGTGCTGCGTCGCCGGAGGACGGGAGTCCACCGACTGTCGTGATTTGCTTACTGTCGAGAAAGTAAGCTCTCGTGAGGTTACCGAGTAGTAAGTTTGATCGCAAGCACAGCCCGACGATGGAGAGGAGGCCGCGGTGGTAGACAGCGACCAGACAGTGCGCGTGCGCCCGGCGACCCTCGCGAAACGCGAGCAGATCCTCAAAGCAGCCGTCGAGATCTTCGGCAACAAGGGCTCGACCAACGGCACTCTCGCCGACGTTGCCGAGCAGGTCGGCATCACCCACGCCGGCGTCCTGCACCACTTCGGCTCGAAGCAGAAGCTGCTGCTCGAGGTTCTCGCCTATCGCGACCAGGCCGACGTCGCCGAGCTCGCCGAGAAGCACATCCCGGACGGACCTGAGCTGTTCCTGCACCTGGTGCGCACGGCGTTCGCGAACGAGAAGCGGCCCGGCATCGTGCAGGCCTACACGGTGCTGTCCGCCGAGTCGGTGACCGACGACCACCCGGCGCGGCACTTCTTCGAGGACCGCTACACGACCCTGCGTCGAGAGGTCACGGCGGCGTTCCACGAGCTGTGCGCCCAGGAGGGTGTGCGCGATCCCGACACGATCGCCGCAGCCGCCGCCGCGATCCTCGCGGTGATGGACGGTCTGCAGCTGCAATGGCTCCTGCACCCCGACGTCGTCGAGCTCGGCGGAGCCAGCGAATTCGCGATCCAGGCGATCGTGAACGCCGTGCTGCACCCCGGGCCGGCGCTGCCGACGTACGTGCACCCCGCCTGATCCGTCGATCGCGGCCCCTCGGCAACGACCGCCGGCCGGGCTAGGCTCGGGCCATGACGATCGACCTCGAAGCGCTCTACATCGACCTGCACCAGCATCCTGAGCTCTCGTTCCAGGAGACGCGCACCGCCGGCATCGCCGCCCAGCACCTGCGCGATCTGGGGCTCGAGGTCGAGGAGGGCGTCGGGGTGACCGGCGTGGTCGGAGTGCTGCGCAACGGCGAAGGCCCGGTCGTCTGGGTGCGAGCCGACATGGACGCACTGCCCGTCGAGGAGCAGACCGGTCTGTCCTACGCGAGCACGGCGAAGGGCGTCGACCCCGCGGGCACCACCGTTCCCGTCATGCACGCCTGCGGTCACGACATGCACGTCACCGCCATGATCGGTGCGGTCGAGAAGCTCGTCGCCGAGCGATCCGACTGGTCGGGGACCCTCGTCGTGCTGATCCAGCCCGCCGAGGAGTACGGTGCCGGGGCGCGCGCGATGCTCGACGACGGGATCCTCGACCGCTACCCGAAGCCCGACGTGGTGCTCGGCCAGCACGTGACCCCGTTGCCCGCCGGCGTGATCGGCGTGCGCAGCGGCACGCAGATGGCCGCCTCCGACGGACTCACCGTGACCCTGCACGGCCGCGGCGGACACGGCTCGCGCCCGCATGCCACGATCGACCCCGTCGTCATGGCCGCCGCCACCGTGATGCGCCTGCAGACCATCGCCTCGCGCGAGATCGACCCGCAGGGCGTCGCCGTCGTGACCGTGGGATCGATCCACGCGGGCCTCAAGAACAACATCATCCCCGCCGAGGCGAAGCTCGAGCTCAGCCTGCGCTATCCGAACGAGGAGACGCGCGACAAGGTGCTCGCGAGCGTCGAGCGCATCGTGCGGGCAGAGGCCACCGCTTCCGGCGCCGAGCGAGAGCCTGAGATCCGCACCGACCACACCCTCCCGGCCACCATCAACGACGAGGACGCCACCGTCCGGGTGACCGCGGCGCTGCAGCGCGCCCTGGGCGAGGCGGCCGTGATCGACCCCGGCATGTTCACCGGCAGCGAGGACGTCTCCTGGTTCGCCCGCGACGCCGGGGCACCCCTCGTGTTCTGGTTCTGGGGCGGGATCGACCCCGCCCGGTTCGCCGAGGCGGTCGCCGTGGGCCGCCTGGGCGAGGACATCCCCACCAACCACTCGCCGTTCTTCGCACCGGAGATCCACCCGACGATCGAGGTCGGCGTCACCGCGCTGTCGGCCGCGGCCCGGGAGTTCCTCGCGTAGAGGGCCGGGGCGATGCGCTCACCCCGGACATGACGATGGCGGGGACGACTTGAAGTTCGTCGAGTTGGTCACGTCGGTAGTGCTTGCGGGCTGATCCGTGCAGTTCAGGCAACGTGTGCCCACTCGCGCACCGCGGCGCGAATCGCCTCAGAGCGCGTGGCGATGCCCTCGGCCTCAGCGCGCGCCGTCAGGGCAGCGATGGTGGATGCGTCGAGCCGCACCGATGTGTGTATACGAAATAGGAAGCCGCTGCGGCCCCACGCTCAGACCGGGCGGATCGTGATCGACTCGCGCTCGAGATCGCGGCGCCGATTGGCCAGGCACTGCGTGCACAGCAGCTCGACCCGACGCGGGTGCCCGCCACCGCAGGTGCACACGATCGTGACCCGCCACCTCGCCTTGTCTCCGCACGCCCGGTAGTCGTCACCCGTGCCGTGGTTGCACTCACAGCGCAGGTCGCCGCGATCGAGCACCGGCAGTTCGTCGAGCTCTTCGTCGATCCGGGAATCGGGGGTGACAGTGGTGGTGGTCATCGAGATCGACCGTAGCGCGAATCGGAACCGACGACCCCTTGCACGGGAGCCGCGGTGGTCAGCCGCCGATCGCGTTCATCCCACGCGCCGGCTGCAGGAAGGAGGGGTCGTCGATCGCGTGTCCCGGCAGTTTTCCGTGCACGCACGAGCGCAGCAGCGCGGCGATCTCGTCGGCGCGCTCCCCGGGCGCAGCGGCCGACTCACCGCGCAGCAACCCGGTCAGGTCGTACTCGGCGAGCGAGAAGAGGCAGTTGCGCAGCTGGCCGTCGGCGGTCAGCCGCAGGCGGTCGCAGGCGCCGCAGAACGGGGCCGTGACCGAGGCGATCACGCCCACCTCATGCGGGCCGCCGTCGATCCGCCACTTCTCGGCGGGTGCGCCGCCCCGACCCTCGACCGGGTCGAGACGCCAGCGTTCCCCGAGCGACGCGAGGATCTCCTCGCGCGTGACCATCGAGGTCCGGTCCCAGGTGTGTCCGGCGTCGAGCGGCATCTGCTCGATGAATCGCAGTTGCGCGCCGACGCTCATCGCGAACTCCACCAGGTCGACCAGCTCGTCGTCGTTGACGCCGCGCATCGCGACCGCGTTGAGCTTGAGCGGGCGGAGCTCGGATGCCGCAGCCGCCGCGATGCCCTCGAACACATCGTCGAGGCGGTCGCGCCGGGTCAGGTCGGCGAAGCGCTGACGATCGACCGTGTCGATGCTGATGTTGAGGCGAGTGAGCCCGGCATCGATCAGGGCCGGGAGCTTCTGGGCGAGGCTGATGCCGTTGGTGGTCATCGCGACCTCGACGGGGCCCTCCTCCCCCTCGATGCGGGAGATTCGCCTCACCACCTCGACGATGTCGGTCCGCAGCAGCGGCTCGCCGCCGGTGAGCCGGAAGGTGCGGATGCCGAGGGCCGCGGCCACTTCGGCCACCTCGACGATCTCGTCGGTGGAGAGGATGCTCGTGCGGGCGAGCCACTCGTTGCCCTGCTCGGGCATGCAGTACATGCAGCGCAGGGAGCAGCGATCGGTGAGCGAGATGCGCAGATCGCGATGCACCCGGCCGTGCGTGTCGACGAGACCTCCGCCGATTCCTGCGAGAGAGGCGGCCTGCGGAGACGGATCGACGCGCGGCGCGCGCACACCGATCACGACCGGTACGGCCGCCATGGCGCTTCCCCACTCCCCGTCATCTTTTGAGAGTAACCCGCGACGACCGGGGCAGGGCCGGTTTCGTGGCGACGACCGGCAGATTGCCAGTGTCCGGAAGCGTCGGCGGCGACTTCGTCAGAGCACGGGCACGAAGCTCACGTGCGCGGGGTCTACCCGCAGGTGGACCGCATCTCCCGGCGCGAGCACGGCAGCGTCGGCGAGGGAGACATCGACGGCGCATCCCGCGGTCTGCACGCGCACACCGGCGAGGGTGGGCTCGAGTCGCGTGACCTCGGTGCGCCAGGCATCCGGATCCGCGGCGTCGACGACGCGCACGTGCTCGGGGCGGAAGACCGCAGCGAGAGGGGTGCCGTCGACTGCGGCGAGCGCGAGCGAGCCGGCATCCGTGGTCGTGAGGTGCAGATCTCCGTTCCGCCAGGCGCCGCCCGCGGCGACCCCCGCCACGCGATTGACCCCCGCGATCGACGCGACGAACTCGGAAGCCGGAGCCGACAGGACGGCGCGCACCGGTCCGCTCTGTGTGACCCGACCGGCCTCGATGATCACGAGCCGCTCCGCCAGTGCGACGGCATCCGCGGCATCGTGCGTGACCGCGATCGTGGTGATCCCGGCCAGCTGATCACGCAACATCTGTCGGATGTCGCCGGCCGTCGCCGGGTCGAGCGCCACCAGCGGCTCGTCGAGCAGCACCGCGCGTGGGGACGCGGCGAGAGCCCGGGCGACCGCGACGCGTTGCCCCTCCCCGCCGGAGAGCTCGCGAGGCATCCGTCCGCCGGCACCGCGGAGTCCGACGCGCGCGAGCCATTCGTCCGCAAGGTCGTGCGCCGAGCCAGCATCCGCCCCTGCAGCTCGGGGGCCGAAGGCCACGTTCTCGCGCACCGAGAGATGCGGGAACAGCCGCGCATCCTGTCCCAGCAGCACGATGCCCCGGTTCATCGGCGTGGTCCGCACGCGGGGCGCGGACACGCGGTCGACCACGCGTCCCGCGACATCGATCTGCCCGGCGGTCAGTGGCTCGAGTCCCGCGAGGGCCTGCAGCAGCGTCGACTTTCCCGCGCCGCTCGGTCCCATGACGGCGACCGTCTCACCGACCGCTGCCTGCACGGCGACCTCGACGGCGAAGTGCTCGCGCTCGACCACGATGTCGGCGCGCAGGCCCGGTTCGACGGCGGCGCGGCGCTCGGCCGGCAGGCCGTTCGCCAGGGTCATCGCGCCGCCCCCGGTCGCCAGCCGCGCACGAGCAGCAGCACGATGATCGCGGTGGCGAGCAGCAGCAGGGCGAGGGCGACCGCCGTGCCCTGCGACACTCCGGCACCGTTGAACGCGGTGTAGATCGCGAGCGGCATCGTCTGGGTGACTCCCGGCCGGTTCCCGGCGAACAGCGCCGTCGCGCCGAACTCGCCGATGGCCCGCGCGAAGCACAGCACGACGCCGGCGACGATGCCCGGCGCGGCGAGCGGCAGGGTGATGCGGCGCAGGATCGTCCATCGTCCGGCTCCGAGCGCTGCCGCCGTGCGCTCGTAGTCCACGCCCGAGGTGCGCACCGCGCCCTCGACGGCCAGCACCAGGAAGGGCAGGGCGACGAATGTCTGTGCCAGCACGACAGCCGGGGTGCTGAACGACAGGCCGAGCCCGCCGAGCCACCCCGCGCGCCCGAACAGGTAGAGCAGCGCGACGCCGCCCACCATGGGGGGCAGCACCAGCGGCACCGTGACGACGGCACGCAGCACCGCGGCCAGGCGGGGCCCGGAGCGGGCGATGTAGAGCGCGAGCGGCACCCCGACGACGATGCACAGCACGGTGGCCAGCAGGCCCGTGCACAGCGAAAGCAGGAGCGCCGAGAGCGCGGCCTCCGACGTCACATCGGCGAAGAAGGTCGACCACTGCACCCGCGCCACGAGTGCGGTCAGCGGCAGGATGAGGAACGACAGTCCGATGAGGGCCGGAACAGCGAGCGCGCGCGGAGCGTATCCACGTGCGCCGGTCACGCTCACGGGGCCCCGAAGCCGAAGTCCGCCAGGATCTTCTGACCCGCGTCCGACAGCACGAACGTCACGAACGCATCGGCCGCCTCGGCGTTCGGCGCATCGGCCAGCGCGGCGATCGGGTAGTGGTTGACGACGTCGTCGGCACCGTCGGGCACGATCACCTCGACGTCGTCACGTCCGATCACATCGGTGGCGTACACGAGCCCGGCATCGGCCTCGGAGGCGGCAACCTTCGTGAGCACGGCCGTGACGTTCTGCTCGAGACTGGCGGCGTCGACCGTCACGCCCGCTGTCGAGAGCAGTTTCGCGGCGGCCGCACCGCACGGCACCTCGGGCGCACACAGCACCGTGGTCACGTCGGCGAGATCGGAGAGGGTCTCCACCTCGCCCGGGTTGCCCGCCGGCACCGCGATCACGAGGGTGTTGGAGGCGAACAGCGTCGGATCGACCGCCACATCCGCCGCCTTGTCCATGTTCGCCTCGTCGGCGGACGCGAACACGTCGGCCGGTGCTCCTTCGAGGATCTGTGTGACGAGGGTCGACGAGCCGTCGTAGACGGGTGTGAACCGCACGTCGGGGTTCTCGGCGGTGAACGCCTCGCCGATCGCATCAAAAGCCCCGCTGAGCGATGCGGCGGCATAGACCGTGAGCTCTCCGCTCACACCGCTCTTCTCCGCCGTCGCCGACGGGGAGGGAGTGCTCGCGGCGCCACCCGCACAGCCGGTGAGGGCGAGCGCGGCGGCGGCGAGGACGGCGGCGGCGCGGAGCGTGCGGTTCATGTCAGCCTTTCGGTACTTCGACCACGACCTGGGTCGCCTTGACGGAGGCGGTGGCGAGCGCGCCGACCCCGAGGTGCAGTTCGCGCGCGGCCTCGGCAGACATCAGCGAGACCACGCGATGAGGACCGGATTGGATGTCGACCTGCGCCATCAGCCCGTCGATCTGCACCCGGGTGACGATTCCCACGAAGCGGTTGCGCGCGCTGGAGAGCACATCTCCGGCACTCTTCGCCTCCTCCGCGAGCGCGACGGCCCGTTCCGCGACGGCATCGCCGGGGATCTCGGCGGGCACGGCATCGGTGACCGGAAGCAGCCCCTGTTCGATCCAACGCCGGACGGTGTCGTCGCTCACGCCGAGCAGCTGCGCTGCGCGAGCGATCCGATACGTCTGCATGGAGAGAATCTACCGCAGAAGCGGAGATTTTCCTCGAAAATCTCCGAGTCTGCAATGATCCATACCCCTTCCGCTCCGCACGTCGACGGACCGTTCCTGTGTCCCCCGAATGGCCGATAGCGCGTGCGGCAGGGGTCGGCCAAGATGAGTGTCACCATGACGGCACCGAATCCACCGGCGGACGACCTCTCCGAGTTCGCTGAACTGATGTCCCACGAGCAGGAGTTCCTCTCCCCCCGTGATCGGATCGATCCGGAGGTGCGCCGAAAGCGCAGGCGGCGGGGGCTCATCATCACCGGGGCCTGCATCTTCCTGCTGCTGGCTGCCGCCGGTGGCTACATCGGGTGGGCGCTCACCGCGCCCGTGGATCCGCCGGCGGTGACCACGCAGACGCCGCAGGTCCCGGCCGTCGATGCGGCGGCGATCACCACGCCACCGGCGGGTGCGTCAGCGATCAGCATCGCCGGCGCGGACGCCTATCTGGGCGAGGGGGCGAGTGGCATCTGGTCGTCGAGCGGGACCGGCGAACCCCTGCCCATCGCGAGCATCACCAAGCTCATCACCGCACTCGTCATCCTCGACGCGTCGCCGCTCGCCTCCGTCGATGACCCCGGCCCCACCATCACGTTCGGCAAGGCCGACCACGACCTCTACGACCGGTACTACGTGCAGGGCGCCACGATCGCGCCGATGCCCACCGGCACGTCGATGTCGCTGCGCGATGCCCTGGCGGCCATGCTGATCCCCTCGGCGAGCAACTATGCCGAGGCGCTGTCGTCGCACGTCTTCGGGTCGCAGAGCGCGTTCCTGGGCGCGACGCGGGATTGGCTCGCCGCCCAAGGACTGACCGGCACGACCATCACCGAACCCACCGGCATCAGCCCGCGCAACACGAGCACGCCTGTCGATCTCGTGGCCATCGGAAAGCTCGCCGCCGCGAACCCGGTGATCGCCCAGATCGTCGCCACCCCGTCGATCACGCTCCCCGGAGCGGGCCTGCTCTACAACACCAACGGCCTTCTCGGCACCAGCGGGATCACGGGACTGAAGACCGGCACCCTCGGCGAAGGCACCTACAGCCTGCTGTACACGGCCACCCTCGTCGTGGGCACCACCGATCCGCTGGCCGTGACCGGCGTGATCCTCGGAGGGTCGTCACGCGATTCGGTGAATGCCGGTGTGCTCGCCGCCCTGGACGGCGTCCGCTCCGGCTTCCACGAGGTGCCCGTCGCCACCCCCGACCAGGAGGTCGGGACGATCTCGACGCCGTGGGGCTCCTCCGCCCGCCTGGTCATCGGCGAGGCGGCGTCGATCTTCACGTGGTCGGACACGCCGATCACCGTGACGATGGACATCGAGACGCCGCCGACCTATCGGGACGGCTCCACCGTGGGCACCGTCACCTGGACCGCCGGCCCGAACACGGTCACCGCTCCGGTCGAGATCAAGGGGAGCATCGAGCAGCCGTCCGAGTGGTGGCGCCTCACCCACCCGTCGCAGCTCGGTTCGATCGCAGACGCTCGACGCTGAGACCGATCGCCAGGATGCTGACCAGCACCCAGGCGACAGCACCGCACCACACCGCGAGCGTGCCGACGGCGACCAGCTCCCCGACGCCTGCGGCCCTGCCGAGGGCGATGGTCGCGGTGGCGTACATGCCGATCGGGAAGACGATGCTCCACCACCCCACGGTGAACCGACGCGCGCCCGGACGCGTGCGGAGATCCCGGATGCCGAGCCCCACGAGGAACGGGATGAGGAACGTTCCGAACGACCAGAGCGCCATCGCCACGACGGTGACCGCTCCCTCCGTGCCGGGGAGGACGGCGGAGTCTGCCGTCAGCAGACGCGCGGCGGCCAGTGTGGAGATCGCGGTCGATCCCGTCAGCACCCATGCGGTCGGCGCGACGTCGATCGCAGCGATCTCCTGGCCGAGCAGCCGCACCGTCACCGCCGCCATGAGAAGCAGATACAGAACGATCCCCAGGCACCAGAGCGCGAACGCCGCAAGGCCCAGCAGGGGGTGCCCTCCGGCGGTCGCGCTCGTCAGGACCGACAGCGACTGGGTGGCGACGACGAGGAGGAACCACCCGCCGTCGACCGTGCGGAGCAGGGGCCGCCGGGAAGCGTGCGTGACGAGCCACGGCAGCATCCCGTACGTCAGAAGCGCCCAGAGCAGCGCTTCCAGGGCGAGGGCGACGGGGAGGATCCCCTCGGCCCCGAGCGACGCACCCAAGGTGGCGGTGACCCCGGTCGCCGCCACGATCGTGAAGAACCCGAATGCGCGGCCCGGGTCACCGGCGTCACGGAGCACGGCGGCCGGCGCCAGGAGCACGCGCGCGACGGTGGCGATCAGCAGGAGCGCATACCCGCCGACGGCGAGCACGAACGCCACGGCCCCGATCGGGGACAGTCCGATCGCGACGAAAGAGGTGCCGACGATGCCGGTCGCCATCACGAAGGAGAATCCCGCGGGCGGAAGCCGTTCGATCATCGTGCGCACGGACATCACTCAGATCGACCGCCGGTACTCCTGCGGCATGCGGGCGAGGGTCCCCTGCTCCGCGCCCGTCTTCTCGCCGCAGTCCACCATCCGACACCTCTCGAAGATCGTCACCGATGTCGGCCGCGGTACCGCGTGCCCCTGCAGTCGAGGATGTCAGAACATCCGCCGCGGCACGATCAGGCGAGCCGCGACGTCGCGATCCGACGGGCGTACGCTGAGTCCATGCAGCCTCTCGTCGCCCCCGCTCCCGTGCTGGAGCCGGAAGAACTCGTCCGTACGGCGCGGCACGCGGTGCTCGCCGGCATCGGCGAGGAGGGACAGCGCCGCCTCAACGCCGCTCACGTCACGATCGTCGGCGCTGGCGGACTCGGATCCCCTGTGCTCCTCGCCCTGGCCGCCGCCGGGGTCGGATCGCTCACGGTGATCGACGACGACGTGGTGGAGCTCACCAATCTGCAGCGTCAGCTCGCGCACCGGGTGGAGGACATCGGGACGCGCAAGACCGCATCGGCCGCACGCGCCATCACCGCCCTCGCCCCGCACACCGTCGTGACCCCGGCCCCCGAGCGCCTGGATGCGTCCAATGCCGAGCGCCTGCTCACGGGCGCCCACGTGGTGGTCGACACGAGCGACACGTTCGCGACTCGTCGTGAGGTGGCCGCCGCCTGCGAAGCGCTCGGACTTCCCCTCGTGTGGGGAGCTGTGCAGGAGTGGCACGCGCAGGCCACGGTCTTCTGGTCGGACCCGCCCGCGGGAGAGCCGGTCGTGCTCGCCGACCTCTTCCCGGTCGGCACCGAGGGCGAACCCCCCAGCTGCGCCCAGGTCGGTGTGCTCGGCGCCCTGTGCGTGCAGGTCGGCGGGATGCTCGCCGGCGAGGTGATCAAACTCGTGACGGGCGCAGGCGAGCCGCTGCTCGGACGACTCGCGATGGTCGATGCGCTCACGTCCCGGCAGCACGAGATCGTGATCCGCCCGGCAACCGCCACGACCCCGGAGGCCACCGCGGGGGCCCGCGCATGACCGGCCGCCGCACGGTCGAGGAACAGCTCGCGCGCGTGCTCGATGCCGTCCACGTCATCGAGCACGAGACACGGCCGGTGGCGGCTGCCGCGGGGCGCACGCTCACCGCTGCCGCAGCCGCCGCCCACGACATCCCCCTGTTCGACAACTCCGCCATGGACGGCTTCGCGGTACGACGTGCGGATGTCGCCGACGCGTCCGAGGAGAATCCGGTCACCCTGCGCGTGGTCGCCGACCTGCCCGCCGGAGTCGCCCTCGACCCTGCTCTCGGCGTCGGCGAAGCGGCACGCATCATGACCGGCTCGCCCACCCCCACCGATGCCGACGTGATCGTGCCCTTCGAGGACACGGCCGGCGGTCTCGCCGACTCCCTCGGCGAGGTGACGGTGCTGCACGCACCGGCCAAGCCCGGAGTGTTCGTGCGCCGACGCGGAGCCGACCTGCGCGCCGGCGACGAAGTCGTTCACGCCGGCGAGCGCCTCGGACCCTTCCAGCTCGCCGCCGCAGTCGCGGCCGGCATCGTCGAGGTCTCGGTGACGCGGGCTCCGCGCGTGGCCGTGGTGTCGACGGGCAGCGAACTGCTCGCGCCGGGCGAAGCCCCCGCCCGCGGACGCATCCCCGACTCGAACGGTCCCCTGCTCGAACAGCTGGTCGCCGCAGCCGACGCCGAGGTGGTGCTGGTCGCGCGGGTTCCCGACGAGGCCGACGCCGTCCGAGCCGTGACCGCCGAGGCCGTCGCGCGCGGAGCCGATGTGATCGTGTTCACCGGCGGCGTGAGCGCGGGCGCCTACGAGCCGGTGCGTGGGGCCTTCGACGGCGGCGGACAAGTCGAATTCGCCGCGGTGGCCATGCAACCGGGCAAACCGCAGGCCTTCGGGGTGCTCGAGAACGGGTCTCTGGTATTCGGACTGCCGGGCAACCCCGTGAGCGTGGCGGTGTCGTTCGAGGTGTTCGTGCGCCCCGCCCTGCTCGCGATGCAGGGGCGCTCCGCGATCCACCGACCGCGCGCCGCGTTCACCGCCGACGCATCATGGACGCCGCCGCCGGGCCGACGCCAGTACCTTCCCGCCGTCGTCGACCTCGCGGCCCGCACCGTCCGCCCGGCCACCGCCGGCGGATCGGGATCGCACCTCGCGGGCGGACTCGCCCGTGCGCACGCGTTCGCGATCGTGCCGGCCGAGGTCGAGACCGTGGCCGTGGGCGACGTCATCGATGTCATGCTGGTCGGATGAGCTTTCCTCACCTGGACGCGGCGGGCCGCGCGCACATGGTCGACGTGACCGCGAAGCAGCCGACCGTGCGCTCCGCGACGGCCCGAGGCTTCGTCCGCTGCAGCCCCGACGTGATCACCGCCCTCCGCGATGGCACCGTGCCGAAGGGCGACGTGCTCGCCGTAGCACGCATCGCGGGCATCCAGGCGGCCAAGTCCACCCCCGCGCTGCTGCCGCTGGCACACGTGATCGGCGTGCATCGGGCGAGCGTCGACCTCGAGATCGTCGACGACGGCGTGCGCATCGAGGCGACGGTGGGCACCGCCGACCGCACCGGTGTCGAGATGGAGGCGCTGACGTCCGTGTCGGTCACCGCCCTCGCGATCGTCGACATGATCAAGGGCGTCGACCGCGCCGTCGTGATCGAAGACGTGCGGATCGTGGCGAAGTCGGGCGGCCGTTCCGGCGACTGGGTCCGTCCGGGCGAAGCAGACCCCGGAGACCCCCGATGACGCGGGTGCGCTACTTCGCCGCTGCTGCGGAGGCTGCGGGAACCGACGTCGAGGAGCGCGGGGAGCGGTCACTCGTCGCCCTGCGCGCGGCGGTCGTCGCCGAGCATCCGGCCCTCGTCGACATCCTGCCGCGCTGCGCGGTGCTCGTCGACGGGGTGCGCACCGACGGCGACCTCGCCCTCGACGACGCGGACCTCATCGACGTGCTCCCGCCCTTCGCGGGTGGATGACCACACGCCACCTGCAGGAATGCTGGCCGCTTGCAGGACCGATGACCGGCGTTTCCCTCCTGCACGCGGCAAGAGCTCATGCAGATGGCGCGTCAGGATCGACGGCTGCCCCTGCGGCTCAGCCGCCGATGCCCTTCCACGACGACGTCCCGTCGACCTCGAGCTGACGCTTCCAGACGGGGAGGTCGCTCTTGATCGCCTCGATGACCGCCCGGCACACCTCGAAAGCCTCGGCACGGTGTTCGGAGGCGACCGCGATCACCACGGCCGCATCGCCCACGTCGAGCCGTCCGATGCGATGGCTCACGGCCACCACGGCGGGGGCTTCCGCGCCGGCACCGGCCTGCTCGGCGATCCGCCGCAGCGTCGCCTCCGCATCGGGGTGAGCGCTGTACTCCAGCCCGACCACGGGTGTCTCGGCGTCGGGGTCGTTGTCGCGCACCCGCCCGACGAAGGTCGTCACGGCCCCCAGTCGAGGGTCTTCGACCGCGGCGAGGTGCGCGTCGAGATCGAGTCGCTCCTCCGATACCGCTGCGATGCGCACGTCGTTCATGAGTGG
Organism: Microbacterium sp. Cr-K32; assembly: GCF_000708345.1. Taxonomy (NCBI): domain Bacteria; kingdom Bacillati; phylum Actinomycetota; class Actinomycetes; order Micrococcales; family Microbacteriaceae; genus Microbacterium; species Microbacterium sp. Cr-K32. The sequence goes on from NZ_JARD01000009.1 coordinate 23,071, forward strand.
TCTCCGCCCTTCACCTGATCCAGGATGTGCCCGGCGACGCCGAGCACCACGGGGACGCCGGAGGCGACGGCCCGCGGCGAACCGGGAAGGTTCACGACGAGCGTGCCGTCAGGATCGACGATGCCGGCGAGCCCGCGTGACAGCACGGACAGCGGGGTGTCGGCGAGTCCGCTGCGACGCAGCTCCTCGGCGATCCCGGGGATCTCTCGGGTGATCACGCGCCGCGTCCCCTCGGGCGTCAGGTCACGAGGACCGACACCGGTTCCCCCGGTGGTCACCACCAGCCGGATGCCGCGGGCGACGGCCCGGCGCAGAGCGTCCGCCACCGAACCCGCGCCGTCGGCGACGATCTCGGCGTCGGGACAGTGCCATCCGGCATCGCGGAGCAGGCCCACGGCGATCGGACCTCCGCGATCCTCGCGCTCTCCGGAGAATGATCGGTCCGAGACGGTGATCACGAGTGCGGGGAGCGGGCCCATGGCTCCCACACTAGGCCCGAGCCGCCGACCGCGCACGGCTCTCAGTTGACCCGGATGAGTGAACGCTGCCAGCCCGACGAACCGTTCGGTGCGATCGGCGCACGCTCCTGGATCTGCAGATCGCCGTTCTTGTTGATCGCACGCACGGCGACGTAGTGCGTGCCGGGCGTGGCATCCCACTCCATGAACCACTGCACCCAGGTGTCGTCGTTGATCGGGGTCGACAGCGTCGCCGGCATCCAGTCCCCGTCGTCGATGCTGACCTCCACGCGCTCGATACCGACCGACTGCGCCCAGGCGACTCCGGCGATCGGGATCTTCCCGGCGTCGACCGCCTCACCGATCTTGGGGGTGTCGACGCGCGAGGCGAACTTGATCGGGGCCTCCGCGCTGTAGCCCCGGGGAGTCCAGTACGCCTCGTCCTGGGCGAAGGTGGTGACCTTGAGCTCGGTGAGCCACTTGGTCGCCGACACGTATCCGTAGAGGCCGGGCACGACCATCCGCACCGGGAATCCGTGTTCCAGGGGCAGGGGTTCACCGTTCATCCCGACGGCGAGGATCGCGTCGAGGTCGTCGTCCGTCAACGCCGAGAGCGGCGTGCTCGCGGTGTAGCCGTCGACGCTGCGTGAGAGCACCATGTCGGCACCGGACTTCACTCCCGCCTTCTTGAGCACGTCGCGCAACGGCACCCCCAGCCACTTCGCGTTGCCGACGAGCTCACCGCCGACCTCGTTGGAGACGCACGTGAGCGTGATCGCGTACTCGTCGAGGCCCATGTCGAGGATGTCCTGGAAGCTCATCTCCACACGCTGGTCGACCATCCCGTCGATCACCAGACGCCAGGTGTCCGGATCGATCGAGGGCACCGTGAGCGCGGTGTCGACGCGATAGAAGTCCTTGTTCGGGGTGAACAGCTTGCTGAGCCCGGGGATGTCGAGCTCGGCGCCCTGCGGCACGGTCACCGTGGTCTTCGGGGAGGGCAGCTTGAGCGCACCGCGGATCGCTTCGACCGACGACACCGCCATGCTCACGGTGCGGGCGGTGATGCCCACGACCAGTGCGGATGCCCCGGCGAGCGCGGCGAGGACGAAGAAGCGGCGGCGGTCGATTCCGGGGCGGACGGACTCTCCTTCGTCGTCGGCACGGACGATCTCGTCTCCAGCGGTCGACGTGTCGCTCTTCCGTTCGCTCTCGACGCCGACGACGGAATCCCTCCATCCGCGCAGGCGACGGCACAGGAGCACGAGGACCAACGACCCCACGACGGTTCCCAGGACCGGGGGCAGGAAGGCGAGCGGAGCGACGGCGGCCCGGGTCACGATCGCCGCGGTCGAGAGTGCGCCCGCGATCACGAGAGCGATCACGCCGAGCGGCGGCCGTACGAACTGCAGGATGCCGGCGATCGCCGAGGCGATGACCACAGCCAGTCCGAGGCCGGCGAGCAGGGCGATCTTGTCGTATTCGCCGAACGTGGCGATCGCGAACTCCTTGAAGGGCTGCGGCACGATGTCGATCACGAACCCGCCCACGGCGAGGATCGGACTGGCTGCGCGCGCGAAGAGCAGTGCGAACAGCTCGGCCGTGGCGAGGAAGACGCCCCCGCCGATCACGCCCGCGAGGGCGGCCCAGACGAGGAACCTATTGCCACTGCGGCGCTGCACCATAGTCGTCTCCTGTCCGACGTCACGTCGACACCGTCGCCGGTGTGATCCCCCGTTGTTCGGAGCGGAACCACGATCGGATGGGACGATCCCGCGGCAGACGGGCTCGACGGTCAGAGGCGGCGCACGGTGACGGCCTCACGTCCTTGGAACTTCCTCAGTGTCCGCATGCATCGGGAGCACAGGATCTCGACCCGGCGCGGGTGGCCTTCGCCGCAGACGCAGTCGACCGTCACGCGCCACTTGGCCTTGCGTCCGCACGGCTGGTAGCCGTCGTCGTCGCCGTGATCGCACTCGCACCGCTGCCGGTCGCGATCGAGCCCGGCGAGGTCGTCGACGCGCGCGAATTCATCGACGTCGTGCTCGGCGTCCACGGACACGGCTTCCTGCGTTCTCACCACCCGCCGATGCTCCCAGCACCGCGGCTCCGTCGCAACACCGCCACGCAGGGAGCCGCCCGTCCGCAGCTTCTCCGGAGTTGTGGACGGGTGCTCGGCGCGTCTTCGGTCAGACCCCGACGACGCGCGGGCCGGTCGGGGCGTCCGGGACCGCCGGCGGGGCAGGAGGGGGCGGCGGGGCGAGCTGACGCTGCGGCACGCCGTGCGCCTCCCGGTGCAGGCGCTCCATGCGACTGTCGAGCTCGGCGGCGGCATCCGCGGCATCCGACAGGCTGTCGACGAGATGCGAGGGCACCTGGTTCGAGAACTTGTAGTAGATCTTGTGCTCCAGGCTGGCCCAGAAGTCCATCGCTATCGTGCGGAACTGCACCTCGACCGGTACCGACAGCGCACCGGTCGACAGGAAGACGGGCACCTCGATGATCGCGTGCAGGCTCTTGTAGCCGTTGGCCTTCGGCTGCGCGATGTAGTCCTTCACCGTGCGCACCGTGACGTCGTCCTGCGCGGTGAGCAGATCGAACAGGCGGTAGACGTCGGCGACGAAGCTGCAAGTCACGCGCACACCGGCGATGTCGGTGATCTCCGCGCGGATGCGGTCGAAGTCGGGTTCGTCGATGCCCTTGCGGGCGATCTTCTCGACGATGCTGTCCGGCGACTTCAGCCGGCTCTTCACATGCTCGATCGGGTTGTACGCGTGGTCGTGCGTGAACTCGTCGCGCAGGATCGAGATCTTCGTCTCGACCTCGCGCATCCCGAACTCGTACTCGCGCAGGAACCGCTGCAGCTCATCGCGCAGCTCGCGGGCCTGGTTGATCGTGTCCTCGGTGACGTGAACAGTCGTCATGCCATCGACGTTACGGGTTCGTGATCGGAAACCGCTGTGGATCCCCGATGTCCTCACGATTCGCGAACGGGTTGACGCGACCTCCCCCGCGGCCTAGAACGGAGCACATGACGACCGCAGGCGAGGACTGGACCGGGGCCTACATCGAGGCATGGAGATCGAACGATCCCGAGCGGATCGGAGCACTCTTCACGCACGACGCCCGATATCTCACGAGCCCCGATTCGGAGCCGCGCGTGGGGCGCGAGGCGATCGTTTCCGGGTGGATCGACGACGGCGATGAACCGGGCTCCTGGACGTTCGAGTGGGAGGTCCTGCACGAGGTCGGCGGCTTCGTGGTCGTCCAGGGGCGCACGGAATACCCGGCCGAACGCGACTACCTCAACCTCTGGATCATCCGGCTCGCTCCCGACGGGCGGGCGACGGAGTTCACCGAGTGGTACATGCCGCGTCCCCACACGGAGAGCTGAGCCCGCGGCGTTCATCGGACCCTCAGTCGGTCATGCGTCGCGCGGAGGGGAAGCGGATGCGGGCACGCTCGGCGCAGGGCCCGCGGCACCCGCCCGCGCGTCGACGAGGTGCTGTCCGGAGACGACGCCGGGAAGTCCGCGACCGTCACGTGTCGTGAACGGCAGCACGATCGCGGCGAGGAACAGCACTGCCGCCGCGAAGCCGAAGAACCCGCCGGGCAGCTGCAGCGCGCTGATCCCGCCGATGCCGCCCGCCCAGCGCAGGAGCCGCGCGAACGGTGCGGGCAGGCGCGATCCCGCGTATCGGAGCTGCACCGCGATGTCGCCCACCGAGCGCCCGCCGACCAGGATCAGCACCAGGAACAGTGCTGAGGGGACGATGGTGGCGGCGGCGGATGCGAGGGCGCCGTCGAGCACCGCGGCGCGGTCGTCCACGACGAACTCCAGCCACACCTGCACGGTCACCCCGGCTGCCACGCTCAGGAACCCGTAGGCGAGGAAGTCGCACAGCATCGCGAGCAGGCGGCGGCCGCGGCTGACCGGACGGGGACGATCGGCGTCCGGGCTCACTTTCACGCCGCGCAGCGATCGCGGGACGAGGATCGCCGCGATGCAGCCGATGACCGCGCCGAGGGTGTTCGTCATGAGGTCGCCCACGTCGAAGAAGCGATACGCGCACGGGTAGACGCCCCACACGCCGGTCAGCTGCGTGGTCTCGACCAGCAGCGACAGGCCGAAGCCGGCGGCGAGCGCCGTGAGCACCCCACGACCGGCGAGCACTCGGACGAAGAAGCCGAGCGGCACGAACAGCAGCACGTTGAAGACCAGCTGCAGCAGAGCCGGCTGACGCAGCGGATTGCCCGGGGCCGCGAAAGCCTTCCGCACATCGCGCACGACCGACATCGGATCGGTGATCGCTCCGACGCAACGGATCGTGTCGGGGTCGGGCAGCGGCAGCAGGGTATAGGTCCAGACCGCCCAGAAATAGATCAGGGCCGACAGCCAGAGCAGCGTGCGTCCGAGGCCGAGTCGCCCGCGTCGGCGATAGCTGACCGCCACGAAGGGCACGAACAGGAGGATGCCGAAAGCCACCCCCATCGCGATCGCGATGAATCCGAGCAGCACCTGATTTTCCACCGCGTGCCAGTGTAGCTTTGCGCGTAAGGATTCCGTGAGGACCGCGCATCCCACCGTAGGGATTCCGTGAGGATCGCGTGAGGATGCCATCAGGAGGCGTAGTGTCGCCGGACGTGTCAGACGAAAACAGGGAGGGCGCGGACTCACCGCCGCTCGCCAAGCGCATCCTCATCGGAGAACCGCTGACGAGCCAGCAGGTCGACGACCAGCTGCTCCCGAAGCGGATGGCTCTTCCCATCTTCGCGTCCGACGCGCTCAGCTCGGTGGCCTACGCCCCGCAGGAGCTGGTGATGATCCTGCTGATCGGCGGGCTCACCTTCCTGTCGTTCACGCCGCTCGTCGCGATCGCGGTCGTGGTGCTGCTGATCGTGGTCGTGCTCAGCTACCGCCAGCTCATCAAGGCCTATCCCTCGGGCGGTGGGGACTACGAGGTCGCGTCGAAGAACCTCGGCGAGATCCCCGGTGTGATCGTGGCCGCGGCGCTCCTGGTCGACTACGTGCTGACCGTGGCCGTGTCGGTCGCCTCCGGTGTCGACAACATCATCTCGGCCGTGCCGGGGCTCGACCCGTTCCGCGTCGAGCTCGCCGTCGGCTTCGTGATCCTCATCATCGTCGTGAACCTCCGCGGGGTGCGCGAGGCCTCCCTGGTCTTCGCGATCCCGACGTACGTGTTCATCGGCTCGGTCGGCATCATGATCGTGACCGGCCTGATCCGCACCTTCCTGGGCGACGCCCCTGTCGCCTCGAGCGCCGAGTTCTCGGTGCAGGCCGAGAGCCTCGGCCAGGCGGCCGTGATCCTGCTGATCCTGCGCGCGTTCTCGAGCGGATGCTCCGCCCTCACCGGTGTCGAGGCCGTGTCGAACGGCGTTCCCGCCTTCCGCGCCCCGAAGGTGCGCAACGCCCAGTCGACACTCGTGCTGATGGGGTCGATCGCCATCTGCCTGTTCGCCGGCCTCACCGCCCTCGCCCTGATCACCGGCGTGCACTACGCCGAGAACCCGTGCGACCTCGTCGGCTTCGACTGCACGAATCCGCAGCCCAGCCTGATGGCGCAGATCGCCGCAGCGACCTTCGGCGGCGGCAGCATCGCGTTCTTCATCGTGCAGGCCGCGACCGCGTGCGTGCTGCTGCTCGCCGCGAACACCGCCTTCAACGGCTTCCCTCTGCTGGGCGCTGTGCTCGCCCGCGACGGCTACGCGCCGAAGTCGCTCAACACCCGCGGTGACCGCCTGGTGTTCTCGAACGGCATGATCCTGCTCGGCATCGCGGCGATCGCGGTGCTGGTGATCTTCCAGGCGAAGCTGACCACGCTGATCCAGCTGTACATCATCGGCGTGTTCGTCTCGTTCTCGCTCGGACAGATCGGCATGGTGCGGCACTGGCGACGCGTGCTGCGCGGACCGGTCGAGGGCATGAAGGACTCGGGGATCGACGGCGCCTCGGCATCCGACCGCCGCTCGGCGAAGGTCGGACTCATCATCAACTCCACGGGCGCCGCGATGACCGTGCTCGTGCTGGTCATCGTGACGATCACCAAGTTCACGCACGGCGCATACCTGGTCTTCTTCGCGATCCCGATCCTCGCCTTCCTGATGCTGGGGGTGAAGCGGTACTACCGCGACGTCGAGCATGAGATCGCGATCGACGACACCACGAAGTTCGGTGCGACCGGCGACCTCGCCATCGTGCTCGTCAACCGACTGCAGAAGCCCGTCGTGAAGGCCATCGACTACGCGATCGCGGCCAAGCACGGCAAGACGCTGGCGGTGCACGTGGCCGTGGCCTCCGACGATGCGGCCCAGCTGCAGAAGGACTGGGCCGACCACCTGGTGCCGATCCCGCTCGTGATCGTCGAGTCGCCGTATCGCTCGTTCGCGCAGCCGGTGACCCAGTTCATCAAGCAGTATCGCGAGAAGCACGGCTCGTCGGTCGTGACGGTGTACCTGCCGCAGTACATCGTCGGCCACTGGTGGGAGTCGTTCCTGCACAACCGTCGCGCGCGCCGTCTCGCCAACCAGCTCATGCTCGTGCACGGGGTGTCGATCACTCTCGTGCCGTGGCTGCTCGACTCGTCGGAGCTCATCTACGGCCGCCGCTCCCGTCCGCTGCCCGGTCAGGAACGTGCCGGTCGTCCGGTCGTGGTGGCCGGCCGTCGCGCCCACCGCCCCGCCGGCCCGCCGCAGGACGGCGCCCCCGAAGCCTGAGGTCGGCCTTCCGGTCGCAGTTGCTGCCGCCTCCTCGGCTCGCGGGCGACAGGAACTGCGACCGGAGCGGGCTGAGCGACCCCTCAGGACCCGTCCAGCACGGCGCCCAGGATGCCGGAGGCCTCCGCGAAGCGGGCGGTGTCGGCGTTCGCGTAGTTGAGGCGCACGTAGGAGCCGGAAGGCTCCGCCGGGAACCACTCGGAGCCCGGGGCGATGATCAGACCGCGCACCTCGCACTCACGGACCACCCGCGCGACATCCGTCCCCTCCGGCAGCCGCACCCACAGGTTCAGGCCGCCCACCGGAACGCTCTCGACGTGCGCGGAGGGGGCGTGCGCGGCGAGGCTCGAGACCAGCAGGTCGCGGCGCGCGCGCAAGTGCTCGCGGAAGCCGCGCAGGTGCGTGCGCCACGCGGGCTGGGTGACCACGTCGAGGGCCGCGGTCTGCAGCACCCCGCTCACGTACATCGACTCGGCCGCGCGATCCGCGAGGATGCGCTCCCGCGCGGGTCCGCGCGCGATCACGGCCGCGACGCGGAGGGCGGGCGAGGCGCTCTTCGTGAGCGAGCGCAGGTACACGACGTGTCCGTCGTCATCGGACGCGGCGACCGGGCGCGGGTCGGCGTCGATCCCCAGGTCGTGCGCCCAGTCGTCCTCGATCAGGAAGGCCCCGTGCCGACGGACGGTCTCGAGCACGGCCTCCCCCGTCGCGACCGGCCACTGCGCGCCGGTCGGGTTGGCGAAGGTCGGCTGCGCGTAGAACGCGCGGGCTCCGGTCTGCGCGAACGCCCGCTCGACGTCATCCGGATCGGGGCCGTGCGGCCCGGAGGGGATCGGCACCAGCACGACGCCGGCCTGCGCGGCCGCGAGCATCGCGCCCCAGTACGTCGGCGACTCGATCAGCAGCGGTTGACCGACACCCACCACGGCACGGAAGATCGAGCTCAGCCCGCTCTGGCTGCCCGAGATGATCAGGGCATCGCGCGCCGATGCGGGGGTGACCCCCGCGGGGGCGGAGGATGCGAGTTCCGCCGCGAACCACGCCTGCAGATCGGGAAGGCCTGCGGCGGGCGAACGGGTCAGCGCCGCGTCCGACCGAGCGGCACGCACCAGGGCCTGTCGCACGAGCCGCTGCGGCAGCAGGTCGACCGCGGGGTAGCCCGAGTGCAGTCCGATCGCGTCGGGGGCGACGGTGCGCTGCGTCGATGACAGGCCGATGAGTCCCGCGGGCGCCGTGCCGAGGGCGGCCGTCTGCCAGCCGTAGTCGACCGAACGGGCGGCGGGCACGGCCCGCACGAACGTACCCGCGCCGGGCCTGGACTCGACCAGACCGAGTCGCACGAGCTGCTGCATCGCCTTCTGCACGGTGATCGGACTCGCGCCGTACTGCGCCATGAGCGCACGATTCGAGGGGACTCGCGCGCCCGGAGAAGCGGATGCGATCCACGCACGCACTCCGGCGACGATCCGGTCACTGCTATCCTTGCTCATGAAAGAACAGAGTAGCGTTATCGCTTCCACGCGGCCACTGCTATCGACGCGTGCCGGACTCTGGTGGGGGCTCCTCGGCGTCCTCGCCTTCTCGTTCACCCTCCCGTTCACACGCATCGCGATCGGCGGGCTCTCACCGCTGTTCATCGGCTCCGGGCGCGCGGTCGTCGCCGCCCTCCTCGCCGGTGCCGCACTCGCGATCACGCGTCAGCGCCCGCCCACGACGATCCAGTGGGGCCGTCTCGCGATCGTCGCGGGTGGAGTCGTGGCCGGCTTCCCGCTGCTCACATCTTTCGCGATGACCACGACCCCCGCGAGCCACGGCGCCGTCGTGATCGGCCTGCTTCCCGCGGCGACCGCGGTCGCCGTGGTGCTCCGCACCGGGGAACGCCCCGCCCCGTCCTTCTGGTTCTTCGCTGTCCTCGGTGCGGTCGCGGCGGTGGTCTTCGCGGCACTGCAGAACGGGGGCATCGGCTCCCTCACCGGCGCGGATCTGCTGCTGTTCGGGGCCGTGATCGCTGCGGCGGTCGGCTACGCGGAGGGCGGTCTGCTCGCGCGTGAACTCGGCTCCTGGCAGACCGTGTCGTGGGCGCTGATCGTCGCCGCCCCACTGATGACGGCACTCACCGTCGCGTCGGCGATCCAGCAGCCGCCCGCCGCGACGCCCGTGCAATGGCTCGCGTTCGCCTACCTCGCGGCGGTGAGCATGTTCCTCGGCTTCTTCGCCTGGTACCGCGGGCTCGCGATCGGTCCGATGGCGCAGGTCAGCCAGATCCAGCTCGTCCAGCCCGTGATGAGCATCGCGTGGGCCGCGCTCCTCCTCCACGAACAGATCGGTTGGGCGACCGCCGTCGGCGGACTCGCCGTGATCGCCTGCGCCGCCCTCGCGGTGCGCACCCGTCTGACCGACCGCCGAAGAGAGGAATCCTGATGCGCCACACGCCCCGCTACCTGATGACCGATCCTGACGAGGTCAAGCGCCTCATCCGCGGGAACCCCTGGGCGACGTTCGTCTCCCCGGCGAGCGGCGGCCTGGTCGCCTCGCACTATCCCGCGCTGCTGATGGAGGACGACGACGACATCGTGATCGCGAGCCACTTCGGGCGCCCGGACGAGCAGCTCCACGAACTCGGCCGGCATGAAGTGCTCGTGATCATCCAGGGACCGCATGACTACGTGTCACCGACACTGTACGCACCGGGCGATCTGGTCCCGACGTGGAACCACGTGACCGCGCACCTGTACGGCATCCCCGAGATCCTGAGCGAAGAGGAGAACTACGCCATGCTCTCGCGGCTGACCGACCACTTCGAGGATCATCAGCAGCACGGCCGACACCTGTCGGAGGACGAGGAGGGCACCCGCCGCGCCGCCAAGGGCACGGTCGGTCTGCGGATGCGCGTGACCCGCTTCGATGCGCGAGCCAAACTCAGCCAGAACAAGTCGCCCGAGGTGCGCGAGAACATCACCGCACGGTTCGCCGAGACGAACAGCGCGCTCGCGGAGGAGATGCGACGGGTCGGCGGGGAGACCCCGTGATCGACGTCGCCGGACGCGCCTAGGGTGGAGCGATGACCGACACGCGAACCCCCGAGCCGTGGCCCGCGCGGACGGCCCGGCTGCAGGTGCGCCCGTGCACGCCCGCCGACGTCGATGCGATGTGGGAGTGGCGTCGGCTCCCCGAGGTGAACCGGTGGCTCGGTGCCGCTCCCGACACGCGAGACGCGTTCCGTGAGCGGTATCTCGACCCCGAGCGGCTCGCCTCCCTGTACATCGTGGAGCTGCTGCCCGACGCCGAAAGCACCGCCCCGACCCCGATCGGCGACATCATGGTGCGGCGCGGCGACGGGTGGGCGCAGCTCGAGGTCGCCGCCCGGGCGAAGGGCGTCGAGGCCGAGCTCGGCTGGGTTCTCGACCCCGCGCACACCGGGCACGGCTACGCGACAGAGGCGATCCGCGCGGTGATCGACGTGTGCTTCGGCGCATTGGGCCTGCGCCGGGTGCATGCGGGGTGCTTCGCCGACAACGAGCCGTCCTGGCGCCTCATGGAGCGGCTCGGGATGCGCCGAGAGGAGTTCAGCCGGAAGACGGCATTGCATCGCTCGGGCGAATGGCTCGACGGCATGAACTACGGCCTTCTCGCCGAGGAGTGGCCGACCGCACGCTGATCGAGGCCCCGTGACGGCTCACCGCTGGGGTGCGTCCTGCGCGGACGAGCGTCCTAGATGCTGGTCCAGCAGTAGAGGCGGTGGTCGGACGCCGCGGCGCGACGAGCGAGCGCGGCGAGGTCGCGCGCGAACGCGGCCAGCTGGGCCGGATCGGCCCCTTCGAGCTCTTCGGTCTGCGACCACGGCTCCGCGACCTCTGCCAGACGGACGTCGTCGGCTGCGGCGAGAGCGGCGGCCAGCGCATCCGTCACGGTGATGACGATCCGGTCGTAGTCGTCGCTCATCGCGAGGTTGTGGCCGGCACGCGGGTCGTCGGTCACCTCGTCGTACGGCACGCCCGTCAGCAGCGCCTCGAGCGTGCCGAGCTGCACGACCGGGTCGATGCCGCCGAGCGTTCCGGCATCGAAGCCCGACTCCTCCGCGGTCGGTCCGCCCTCCACCTGGAGGACGGTGACGGCCCGCTCGTCGTTCGGCGCGGAGAAGTAGTCGTAGAGAACGCTCATGACCGACATCCTGTCAGGCCCGGCGCACTTCCTCTTCCGGCCCGCTCCCCCTTCCGGTCGCATTTCCTGCCGCCTCCGCGCCTCGGGGACGGCAGGAGGTGCGACCGGAACGGAGCACTAGCCCGAGACGAGCCAGAGCACGAGCACGGCGGCGAGCACGGTCGGCACCGCAGCCACCACGCCCCACAGCATGAAACGGCTCCATCGGATCGTGACACCGAGCGCGACGATCCGGTGGTGCCACAGCAGGGTCGCGAGCGACGCCCACGGCGTGATGAGCGGACCGATGTTCACGCCGATCAGCAGCGCCATGAGTGCCACCGGGTCGCCGGCGGCCGGTTCGAGCACCAGGTACGCCGGGAGGTTGTTGATCGCATTGGCGCTCCCGGCCCCCAGCGCAGCCAGCCGGAACAGGTCGCCGGGAGCGTCGCCGTTCGCGGTCGGCGAGGTCAGGAAGTCGATCAGGCCCTGCGCGTGCGCCGCCTCGACCAGCACGAACAGCGACGCGGCGAGCGCGAGCGCCTGCCACGGGACGAGCGAGAGCCGCAGCGCCCGGCGCCGCCGGACCGCGAACAGGCCGATCAGCGCGAGCGCGGCGACCGCGGCCGGGATCCAGACGTCGTGGGTCAGGGCGAGCAGAGGCATCAGCACGAGCAGGATGCCGGTCGCGCTCCAGAACAGCGTCGGGTCGGCGGGCCGCCGTGCCACCGGGGTCTCGTACGCACCGAAGACCGTGCGCCGATGCAGGATCGTCAGGAGCGCGACGGGCACGAGGATGCCGACGAGCGTCGGTGCCCAGCTGAGCGCGAAGAACGCCGCGGGGCCCTCGCCGATGGCGGGGGCGGCGAGCAGGTTGGTGAGGTTCGAGACCGGGAGGGCGAGGGATGCCGTGTTGGCGAGCCACACGGTCGCCAGGGCGAAGGGAAGGGGTGAGACGCCGATGCTCTGCGCGAGGACGACGACGACCGGGGTGACGATCACGGCGGTCGTGTCGAGCGACAGGAACACCGTGCTCACCACGGCGAGCGCGACCACCAGCGCCCACAGCACGAGCACCCGACCGCGTCCCCAGCGGGCGAGTCGTTGCGAGACGACGTCGAAGACCGCGGCGTCGCGGGCGAGCTCGGCGACGATCGTGATCGCGACGACGAACCCCAGCACGGGCGCGATCCGCTCGCCCAATGCCCCGGCGTCGGAGCGCGGCAGGAACCCGGTGACGATGCACACGAGGGCGACCACGACCAGCCCGGCGACGACCCACGTCCCGGCCCCGATCCGCATCCTTCCGATTCCCACCTCGTGAGCATATGGCCGACGCGGGCCGTTCCGGTCGCACTTGCTGCCGCCCGAGAGCATCGGAAGCGACAGCAAGTGCGACCGGAACGAGATCAGGCGGGAGCGGCGGGGACACGGATGCCGTGAGCAACCCGCATGCATCCGCGCGGAGGGCGTAGGGGAAGCGTGAGGATGGCGGCTGCCGGGGCCGTGCGGGAGTTGTATCGGATCCGTGCTCGACATCATCTACATCGCGCTGACTCTCGCGCTGTTCGCCCTCGTGTCCCTGGTGGCCAAGGGGGTGGAGCGGCTGTGATCGTCTTCGAGATCCTCGCCGCCGCCCTCGCGGTCGCCGCCGTCGTCTACCTCGTGGTCGCGCTCGTCGCGCCGGAGAGGTTCTGATGGACGCGACGATCTGGTTCGGCATCCTGCAGGTCACGGCCGTCGTGGTCGTGCTCGTGCTCCTCTACCGCCCCCTCGGCGACTACATCGCCCATGTCTTCACGTCGGCGCGCGACCTGCGGGTCGAGCGCGGCGTCTATCGGCTCATCGGCGTCGACTCGTCGTCGGAGCAGACCTGGCGCGCGTACGCCCGCAGCGTGCTGGCGTTCTCGGTGGTCGGCGTTCTGCTGGTCTACGGCCTGCAGCGACTGCAGGCGTTCCTGCCGCAGTCCCTCGGCCTCCCGGCGGTGCCGGAGGGGCTGTCCTTCAACACCGCCGCCTCGTTCGTGGCCAACACCAACTGGCAGTCGTACTCCCCCGAGCAGACCATGGGCTACACCGTGCAGCTCGCGGGTCTCACCGTGCAGAACTTCGTGTCGGCGGCGGTGGGCCTCACCATTGCGATCGCCCTCATCCGCGGTCTCGCTCGCCGTGGTTCCGCCACGGTCGGCAACTTCTGGGTCGACCTGATCCGCGGTCTCGGCCGCATCCTCCTCCCGATCGCCCTCATCGGCGCGGTGGCGCTGCTCGCGGGCGGCGTGATCCAGAACTTCGCGGGCTTCACCGACGTCACCACGGTGTCCGGCGGCACGCAGACCATCCCGGGAGGTCCGGTGGCCTCGCAGGAGGCGATCAAGCTCCTCGGCACCAACGGCGGCGGCTTCTTCAACGCCAACTCGGCGCACCCCTTCGAGAACCCGACCGGCTTCACGAACCTGCTGCAGGTGCTGCTGATCCTCGTGATCCCGTTCGCCCTCCCCCGCACGTTCGGCCGCATGATCGGCGACCACCGCCAGGGCTACGCGATCGCCGCCGTGATGGGCACGATCTTCCTCGTCTCGACGTTCGCCCTCTCGGCGCTCGAGCTGGCCGGCCGCGGCACCGCTCCGGAACTCGCCGGGGCCGCGATGGAGGGCAAGGAGGTGCGCTTCGGCATCCTCGGCTCCACGCTGTTCGGCAGCGCCAGCACCCTCACCTCGACAGGCGCCGTCAACTCGATGCACGACTCGTACACGGCACTCGGCGGCATGATGCCCATGCTGAACATGATGCTCGGCGAGGTCGCCCCCGGCGGCGTCGGCTCGGGCCTGTACGGCATGCTCGTGCTCGCGATCATCGCGGTGTTCGTCGGCGGACTGCTCGTCGGCCGCACGCCGGAGTACCTGGGCAAGCGGATCGGTCCGCGGGAGATCAAGCTCGCGAGCCTGTACATCCTGGTGACGCCGACCCTCGTGCTGGCCGGCACCGCGCTGAGCTTCGCGATCCCCGGCATCCGCGCCGATGTCGAGTCGACCAGCATCCTGAACCCCGGCGTGCACGGCATGAGCGAGGTGCTCTACGCCTTCACCTCGGCGTCGAACAACAACGGCTCCGCCTTCGCCGGACTCACCGCGAACACCCCGTGGTTCAACACCGCGCTCGGCATCGCGATGCTGCTCGGCCGGTTCCTGCCGATCGTGCTCGTGCTCGCTCTGGCCGGCTCGTTCGCGGCGCAGCAGCGGGTACCGGCGACCTCCGGCACCCTGCCCACGCACCGGCCGCAGTTCGTCGGCCTGCTCCTCGCCGTGACCGTCATCGTCACCGCGCTCACCTACTTCCCCGTGCTCGCACTGGGACCCCTCGCTGAAGGACTCGTCTGACCATGACCCTCATCACCACCCCCTCCGAACAGCAGGATGCTCCGGCATCCACACCCGCACAACCGCCGCGCTCCTTCGGCTGGTCGCAGCTCGTGCAGGCCCTTCCCGGGGCCCTGCGCAAGCTCAACCCGGCAGCGCTCGTGCGCAACCCCGTCATGCTGCTGGTCTGGGTCGGCGCCGCGTTCACCACCGTGCTCGCGATCGCCGAGCCGTTCCTGGGCGGCCCGGCCGACTCCGGCGGCACCGCGGTTCCCGCCCCCTTCACCTGGGGCATCGCGATCTGGCTCTGGCTCACCGTGCTGTTCGCCAACGTGGCGGAGTCGGTCGCCGAGGGCCGAGGAAAGGCGCAGGCCGCGAGCCTGCGCAAGACCCGCACCAGCACGATGGCCCGGCGTGTGGTCGGTTACGACAAGGCAGCGGATGCCGCCGCCGAGCACGCCGCGACCGCCCAGGTCTCGTCGGCCGAGCTGCAGCGCGACGACATCGTGATCGTGACAGCGGGCGAGCTGATCCCCGGCGACGGCGACATCGTCGCGGGCATCGCCACCGTCGACGAATCGGCCATCACGGGCGAGAGCGCGCCGGTGATCCGCGAGTCCGGCGGCGACCGCAGCGCCGTGACCGGTGGCACCCGCGTGCTGTCCGACCGCATCGTGGTGCGCATCACCTCGAAGCCGGGGGAGACCTTCGTCGACCGCATGATCGCGCTGGTCGAGGGGGCCAGCCGCCAGCGCACCCCCAACGAGATCGCGCTGAACATCCTGCTCGCGAGCCTGTCGATCATCTTCGTCGTCGTGGTGCTCGCCCTGAACCCGATCGCGTCGTACGCCGCCTCTCCCGTCAGCATCCCGGTGCTGATCGCGCTGCTCGTCTGCCTCATCCCGACCACCATCGGGGCGCTGCTCTCGGCGATCGGCATCGCCGGCATGGACCGCCTCGTGCAGCGCAACGTGCTCGCGATGTCGGGGCGCGCGGTCGAGGCGGCAGGAGATGTCACCACCCTGCTGCTCGACAAGACCGGCACCATCACCTACGGCAACCGCCGCGCCCACGAGGTGCTCGCCCTCCCGGGTGTCGACGGCGAGGAGTTGCTGCACGTCGCCGCACTGTCGTCGCTTGCAGACCCCACCCCCGAGGGCGCCTCGATCGTCGAACTCGCCGCCGCGAACGACATCCGGGTGACCGCACCGGAGGACGCGGTGGTCGTGCCGTTCACGGCGCAGACGCGCATGTCGGGCCTCGACCTCGCCGACGGCACGCAGATCCGCAAGGGCGCCGGCTCCGCGGTGCGGGCCTGGCTCGGGCTCGACGGCGACGACGTCGAGCTCACGACGCGCACGGACGCCGTGGCCGAGAGCGGCGGCACCCCGCTCGTGGTCGCCGTGAAGACGCCCGGTGCCGACGGTCGCGTCCTCGGCGTGGTGCACCTCAAGGACATCGTGAAGGACGGCCTCCGCGAGCGCTTCGAGGAACTGCGCGCGATGGGCATCCGCACGGTCATGATCACGGGCGACAACCCGCTCACGGCGAAGGCGATCGCCGCTGAGGCCGGGGTCGACGACTTCCTCGCCGAGGCGACGCCCGAGGACAAGCTCGAGCTCATCCGGCGCGAGCAGGAGGGCGGCCGTCTGGTCGCGATGACCGGCGACGGCACCAACGACGCCCCCGCGCTCGCCCAGGCGGACGTCGGCGTGGCGATGAACACCGGCACCTCGGCGGCGAAGGAGGCCGGCAACATGGTCGACCTCGACTCCGACCCGACCAAGCTGATCGACATCGTGCGCATCGGCAAGCAGCTGCTCATCACGCGCGGAGCGCTCACCACGTTCTCGCTCGCCAACGACATCGCGAAGTACTTCGCGATCATCCCGGCGATGTTCATGGGCGTCTTCCCCGGACTCGCGGCGCTCAACGTCATGCAGTTGCACTCGCCGGCGTCGGCCGTCACCAGCGCGATCATCTTCAACGCGATCGTGATCGTGTTCCTGATCCCCCTGGCCCTGCGCGGAGTGAAGTACCGCCCGGCGAGCGCCTCGCAGATCCTGCAGCGCAACCTGCTGATCTATGGACTCGGCGGCGTGATCGCTCCGTTCATCGGCATCAAGATCATCGACCTCGTCGTCAGCCTCATCCCGGGCTTCTGACCCGGCTCGGAAAAGGAATCCAGACATGTCCTCCACACGCACCGCGGTCCGCACCACCGGTGTCGCCGTCCGCGCGATGCTCGTCCTCACCCTCGTGCTCGGCGTCGCCTACACACTCCTGGTCACCGGCATCGGGCAGCTCCTGCTCCCGTGGCAGGCCAATGGCTCCCCCCTTCCCGACGACAGGGGCAGCTCGCTGATCGGCCAGTCCTTCACCGATGACGACGGCGAGGCGCTCCCGGAGTACTTCCAGTCGCGGCCCTCCGCCGCGGGCGACGGCTACGACGGCGCGGGCTCCAGCGGCAGCAACCTCGGCCCGGAGAACACCGACCTGGTCGCAGCGATCGCGGAGCGCAAGGCCGCGATCGCGGAGCGCGAGGGCGTCGACCCGTCGCAGGTGCCGGCCGACGCGGTCACCGCCTCGGGTTCCGGGCTCGACCCGCACATCAGCGTGGCGTACGCACTGCTGCAGGTGCCGCGCGTCGCCGAGGCCCGCGGACTCTCCGCACAGGAGGTGCGCGACCTCGTGGAGTCTAGGATTCAAGGGCGGGATCTGGGATTCCTCGGCGCGGAACGCATCAACGTCGCCGAGCTCAATCTCGCGCTCGATGAACGGGAGGGCGAATGACCGCAGCGCCGCTTCGTCGATCTCACGGCCACTCCCGCCGGGGGCGGCTCCGGGTACTCCTCGGAGCCGCCCCCGGCGTCGGCAAGACCTACGAGATGCTCGCCGAGGGACGACGCATGCTCGACGAGGGCCATGACGTCGTGATCGCGATCGTCGAGACGCACGACCGCGCCGCGACGCAGGCGCAGACCGCCGGAATCCCCGAGGTGCCCCGCCGGGTCGACCTCCACCGCGGGATCGCCCTGACCGAACTCGACGTCGACGCCGTGCTCGAGCGGGCACCCGAGATCGCCCTCGTGGACGAGCTGGCGCACACCAACGTCCCCGGCTCGCGCAACGCCAAGCGCTGGCAGGACGTGGACGAGCTGCTGGATGCGGGCATCGACGTGGTGACCACCGTCAACGTGCAGCACATCGAGTCTTTGAACGCCGTGGTCGAGAAGATCACCGGCATCGCGCAGCAGGAGACGATCCCGGACGCCGTGGTCCGCGCCGCCGACGAGATCGAGGTCGTCGACCTCGCCCCGCAGACGCTCCGTGATCGACTCTCGGCCGGACTCGTCTACCCGGCCGAGCGGATCGACGCCGCCCTGTCGAACTACTTCCGCCTCGGCAACCTCACCGCACTGCGCGAGCTGGCCCTGCTCTGGCTCGCCGACGAGGTCGACAGCGCGCTGCGCAGTTACCGGGCGGAACAGGGCATCGAGGGCAACTGGCAGGCCAGGGAGCGCGTGGTCGTCGCCCTGACCGGCGGCCCCGAGGGCGAGACCCTGCTGCGCCGCGGCGCCAGGATCGCGGCCCGCTCCGCCGGCGGCGAACTACTGGCGGTGCACATCACCGCGCAGGACGGCCTGCGCGACGAGACACCGGGAGCCCTCGCCGCGCAACGCACGCTCGTGGAGTCGCTCGGCGGCACCTACCACCAGGTCGTGGGCGACGACATCCCCGCCACCCTGGTCGAGTTCGCGCAGGGCGCCGACGCCACCCAGCTCGTGATCGGCGTCAGCCGGCGCAGTCGCCTCACCGCTGCGCTGACCGGTCCCGGCATCGGCTCTGAGGTCATCCGCCGCTCCGGCGACATCGACGTGCACATCGTCACGCACGCCGCAGCGGGTGGGCGGATGGTGCTGCCGCGCATCACCGGCGGAGCCCTGGGCTGGCGTCGACAGCTGCTCGGTTTCGGCGTCGCGCTCGTCTTCGGACCGATCCTGTCGTGGATCATGTTCACGTTCCGCAGCCCCGAGTCGATCACCGCCGAGGTGCTCGCGTACCAACTGCTCGTGGTCGTGGTCGCCCTCATCGGCGGCATCCGCCCTGCGGTGTTCGCGGCGGTGCTCTCGGGCGTCACGCTCGACTTCCTCTTCGTCGCTCCGCTGTTCACGATCACGATCGCGCATCCGCTGCACGTGCTCGCGCTCGCCCTCTACGTGCTCATCGCGATCCTGGTCAGCATCATCGTGGACCAGGCTGCGCGACGGGCCCGCACCGCGCAGCGCGCCGCCGCCGAGGCCGAGCTGCTCGCCGCAGTCGCCGGCAACGTGCTCCGCGGCGACAACGCCGTGCTGGCTCTGGTCAGCCGCACCCGAGAGGCGTTCGGGCTGAGCGGCGTGCGCCTGATCGCCCCCGACGGCGAGGTGCTCGCGAGCGACGGCGAACCCGTGGCCGACGGACGTGCCACGACCATCCCCGTCGGCGTCGTCCCCGGGGGCGGGCCCCGTGCGGTGCTGGAGCTGAACGGCGAGCCGCTCGCCGGACCCGAACGCCGCCTGCTGGATGCGATCGTCGCCCAGCTCTCGGCCGCGATCGAGCACACCGATCTGCGTGCCACCGCGAGCGAGGCGGAAGCACTCGCCGAGACCGATCAGGTGCGCAGCGCCCTGCTGTCGGCCGTCAGCCACGACCTGCGCCGCCCCCTCGCCTCGGCGGTCGCCGCCATCGGCGGTCTGCGCGGTGCGCACGGACTGTCGGCCTCCGATCGCGAAGAACTGCTCGCCACCGCCGACGAGAGTCTCGCGACGCTGTCGACGCTGGTCACCGACCTGCTCGACGTGAGCCGCGTGCAGGCCGGCGTGCTCGCCGTGTCGTCGTCGCGGATGGATGCGGCCGGCTGCGTGCTCGCCGCCGTCGATGAGCTGGGGCTCGGGCCGTCCGACGTCGAGCTCGCCCTCGACCCCGACCTGCCGCCGCTGCACGCCGACCCCGTGCTGCTGCTGCGCGTGCTGGTCAACGTGATCGCCAACGCCCATCGGCACTCCCCCGAAGACGCACGGGTCATCGTCTCCACGAGCGCCCTCGGCGGCCGCGCCGAGATCCGCATCATCGACCGGGGCGACGGCGTCTCCCCCGAGCGGCGCGACCGCATCTTCCAGCCGTTCCAGCGCTTCGGCGACACCGACAACACGACAGGGCTGGGACTCGGACTCGCCCTGTCGCGCGGGTTCACCGAGGGCATGGGCGGTACCCTGACACCCGAGGACACGCCTGGCGGAGGCCTCACCATGGTCATCTCCCTGCCGCTGGCCGCAGGACTTGCCGACACGGAGGGCACGGAGTGAAGCTGCTCATCGCCGACGACGATCCGCAGATGGTCCGCGCGCTGAGGATCACCCTCGCCGCGCACGGATACGAGGTGGTCGTGGCTCCCGACGGGGCCGCCGCCATCGCTGCGGCCGCCCAGACCCACCCCGACCTCATCATGCTCGACCTGGGGATGCCCCGACTCGACGGCATCGAGGTGATCCAGGCGCTGCGCGGATGGACCAACGTGCCGATCATCGTGGTCTCCGGTCGCACGGGTTCGGCCGACAAGGTCGAAGCGCTCGACGCCGGCGCCGACGACTTCGTGACCAAGCCCTTCCAGGTCGACGAGCTGCTGGCGCGGCTGCGTGCGCTCTCGCGTCGCTCCATCCCGGCCAGCGGCGAGTCGACCGTGGCCTTCGGCGATGTGGTGGTCGACCTCTCGACGAAGACCGTGACACGGGGCGGAGCGCGCGTGCACCTGACCCCGACCGAGTGGCGGATGCTGGAGCACCTCTCCCGGCATCCGGGCGCCCTGGTCACGCGCCAGGATCTGCTGAAGGAGATCTGGGGCAGCGAGCAGGTCTCCGACTCCGGCTACCTGCGCCTGTACATGTCGCAGCTGCGCAAGAAACTCGAGCAGGAGCCCGGCGCTCCCGTGCACCTGCTCACCGAATCGGGGATGGGCTACCGCCTGGTGCTCTGAGCGTCGGCGTCCACGGCGCGCGACCGGCGCGACACCGCCACGATGCCGGTGATGACGAGCATCACCGCCACGGTGATCGCGGCGATCGCGGTCGGCGTGCTCTGAGGTTCTCCGGTGAGCCGTCCGACGGCGAGCCATGCCAGACCCCATGCCGTCGCGAGGGCGGGGGCGATGCGTCCGGTGATCCAGGCGGCGGCGGCTCCGATCACGAGGACGACGACCAGCACGCCGATCGCCCAGGCATCGGCGGCCTGCGCCCAGCTCTGCGGTGCGATCTGCGTGAGCCAGGCGGCGGTGTTGGCGACGGTGGCGATCGTGACCCAGCCGAAGTGCAGGCCGTTCGCGCCGTCGGTGAGGATGCGATCGGCGAGGCTGCGGGCGGGGAAGCGACCGAGCAGCACGATCACTCGAGCGAGCACGGCCAGCAGCGCCGCGATCACGACGACGGTGAGCCAGAGCGTCAGGAATCGTGCGGTCACCAGCCACAGCCCGTTCAGCACCATCGACGCGGCGATCCATCCGCCCACGGCCTGCTGACGCGGGTCCTGCCGCTGGGCGGGGAACGCCTGCCACACCGTGTACGCGAACAGGCCGAGGTAGATCAGCGACCAGATCGAGAATGCGGGCCCCGCGGGCGCGAGGTACGAGCCCTGGGCGGAGAGGGCCCCGTCCTGCAGGTCATCGACGGACGCACCGCCGAATGCCCCCGCGCCGACAGCGGCCGCGATCACCATGAACGTCGCCGCCGCGATGATCAGCGACTGACGACCGATGCCCTCTGTGCGTGATTCCATGCTCCGCAGGCTACGAGACGCCCGCGCGCGACGCATCGCCCTTGACACCGGAACGGCATTTCGCTAACCAGGTTAGTCAAAACCCCCATCATGCCCGACTCACGCGGAAGGATCAGGCGCGCGTGAAGGCCGCGTCGATCAGGACTTCGGCGGCTCCCCTGGCCTGCGCGGCCACTGCCGGGTCGGCCGAGATCGCGGCCGTGCTCTGCGCCCCCTCGGCGAGGATGGACAGTTGCGCGGCGAGCGCGGGGGACGCGCCCGTCTGGGCGACGAGACCCGCCATGTACTCCTGGAACGAGGCCTTGTGCGCCCGAACGATCTCGGCAACCTCGGGATTCGTGCCGCCGAGTTCACCGAACGCGTTGATGAATGCGCAGCCGCGGAAGTCGTCGGCGCAGAACCAGTTCTCGAGATAGCCGTAGACGGCGAGGAGACGTGCGCGCGGGTCGCCGCCCGCATCCGCCACGGCACCCGACAGGCCCGACTCCCACTCGGCGTGCTTGCGTGCGAGCACGGCGACGACGATGTCGGTCTTCGACGGGAACAGCGAGTAGAGGCGGCGCAGCGAGACCCCGGCCTCCTGACGCAGCTCGTCCATGCCGACGGCCGCGTACCCCTTGCGGTAGTACAGCTCCTCGGCGGTGGAGAGGATGCGCTCGCGAGCCTCGTCTTCGGTCATGTCCAGAAGTCTACTTGACACGAGAACGAACGTTCTCTAGATTGGTCACATCCAGCGAGAACGACCGTTCTCACCGGAACCGAAAGGATCAGGATCATGGGTTACATCACCGTCGGCACCGAGAACAGCACCCCGATCGAGCTCTACTACGAAGACCAGGGATCGGGTCAGCCCGTCGTCCTGATCCACGGCTATCCGCTCGACGGTCACAGCTGGGAGCGTCAGACCCGTGAGCTCCTCGCCCAGGGCTACCGCGTCATCACCTACGACCGCCGCGGCTTCGGCGGATCGTCGAAGGTGAACACCGGGTACGACTACGACACCTTCGCCGCCGACCTGAACACCGTGCTCGAGACCCTCGACCTGCGCGACGTCGTGCTGGTCGGCTTCTCGATGGGCACCGGAGAGCTCGCACGCTACGTCGCCCGCCACGGACACGACCGTGTCGCCAAGCTCGCCTTCCTCGCCTCGCTCGAGCCCTTCCTCGTGCAGCGCGACGACAACCCCGAGGGCGTGCCGCAGGAGGTCTTCGACGGCATCGAGGCTGCCGCCAAGGGCGATCGCTTCGCGTGGTTCACCGACTTCTACAAGAACTTCTACAACCTCGACGAGAACCTGGGCTCGCGCATCAGCGAGCAGGCGGTGACCGGCAGCTGGAACGTCGCGGTCGGCAGCGCCCCCGTGGCCGCCTACGCGGTCGTGCCGGCGTGGATCGAAGACTTCCGCACCGACGTCGAGGCCGTGCGCTCCGCCGGAAAGCCCACCCTGATCCTGCACGGGACGAAGGACAACATCCTGCCGATCGATGCCACCGCCCGTCGATTCCACCAGGCAGTGCCCGACGCCGACTACGTCGAGGTCGAGGGCGCTCCGCACGGCCTGCTGTGGACCCACGCCGACGAGGTCAACGCCGCGCTGAAGGAGTTCCTCGCCAAGTAGTCCCCGTTGCCGCACGCCGCACGGCGGCTGCGGCGGGCCGAAACGGAGACGACCCGGCATCCGGGCGGCGCGTCGAGACATGACACGCCGGACGGTGCTCGGGTCGTCTCCGTTTTGGCAGGGGGGGTGAAGCGGGTCAGCCTCGCATGGCGACGCCGCGACGCCAGTAGCCCATGAACGCCACCTGCCCGCGATCGATGCCGAGGTCCTTGACCAGGTGGCGACGCAGCGTGGTGACCACGCCGCTCTCCCCCGCGATCCAGAAGTAGCGTTCGGCCGCAGCATCCCCCGTGGCGATGTCCTCGCCGAGACCGGAGTAGTCCGGCGTCTCCCACAGCAGGTCCTCACCATCGATGTCCTTCACCCGGATCTCGTCCGTGGCGTCGGCGTCGCCGAGGTGGGCGAGGACGGCGGGGATGAGCCGCAAGCCGTGCGGCTCACCGATGTCACGTGGCAGCCAGTGCACCTCGACCCCCGAAGGTGCGTCGATGCGGAGGACGTCGGCGGGCGAGGGCACTTCGATGAAGGCGACGCCGCGCAGCTCCTGCGGTGCGTCCTCGAGGATGCGGGCGATCGCCGGAGCGGCGGTCTCGTCGCCGGCGAGCACGACCGATGCCGCGGTCCCCGGCGCGAACTCGGCCCCTCCGTGGGCGTCGACATCCACCCCGCGGCGGGGGCCGACCAGGTAGAGCTCCTGCCCGACCGCGGCCTGGCTCGCCCACAGCGACGCGGGTCCGGTCAGTCCGGGTTCGAGGTGCAGCACGAAGTCGACGTCCACCTCGGTGCCGGTCTCGTCATCGACCCGCAGCTCGCGCACGGAGTAGGTGCGCATGGACCCGCGCTCCTCCTCGGGCACCGCGAGGAACGCCTGCCACCAGTTGTCGGATGCCCTGTCGAGCTCAGGCAGGACTCCGGACGCCGGTGGGAACACCAGCTTGATGCGGCTGTCGAACACCTCACCCGGCGTGCCGAACTCGCTCAGCTCGTCGCCGCCGAACGTCACCCGCACGAACGAGGGCGAGACGCGCGCGACCCCCCGTACCTCGGCGCGGGTCAGGATGTAGGTCGGACGGTCGGTCGTGGTCGTCTCAGCGGACATGGTGCCTCCCGATGGGTGTGACCATCGGCTTGCCGGAGACCGGATCGATGGTGATCTGATTGGCGAGGCCGAAGACCTCTTCGACGAGTTCGGCGGTGACGATGTCCTGCGGCGCACCGGTCGCGTGCACCCGCCCGTCCTTCATCGCCACCAGCTCGTCGGCGTAGCGGGCCGCGAGATTGAGGTCGTGCAGCACCATGACGATCGTGGTGCCGCGCGAGACGCTCAGGTCGGTGAGCAGGTCGAGGACCTCGACCTGGTGGGCGACGTCGAGGAAGGTGGTCGGCTCGTCGAGCAGCAGGATGTCGGTCTCCTGTGCGAGCGCCATGGCGATCCACACCCGCTGGCGCTGACCGCCCGAGAGCTCGTCGACGCTGCGGTCGGCCAGATCGGAGATGCCGGTGGCGTCGAGGGCATCCGCCACGACCTCGTAATCGTGGGTGCTCCATCGGGCGAGCATCTTCTGATGCGGGTGCCGTCCACGGCCGACCAGATCGGCGACCGCGATGCCCTCGGGCGCGACGGGCGACTGCGGCAGCAACCCGAGGATGCGCGCGACCTCCTTGGTGGGGCGGGCGTGCACCGATCTGCCGTCGAGCACGATCTGGCCGTCGCTCGGAGACAGCAGGCGCGCCAGCGAGCGCAGCAGCGTGGACTTGCCGCATCCGTTCGCCCCCACGATGGTGGTGATGCGACCGGGGGCGATCTGCAGGTCGAGGCCGTCGATGATGGTGCGGTCACCGTAGGCGAGCGTCACCCCCTCGGCGGACAGGCTGTGCGAGACGGTCATAGCGAACCCCCGGAGCGGTTGGTGCGGATGAGCAGGTAGATCAGATACGGCGCGCCGACCACACCGGTGATGACGCCGACGGGGTAACGGGTGCCGAAGGCGAACTGGCCGATCAGGTCGCCGCCGAGCACGAGCACGGCTCCGACGAATGCCGACGGCAGGAGCAGGTTGGCGCCGGGACCGGTGATGCGCGCGGCGATGGGGCCGGCCATGAAGGCGACGAAGGCGATGGGGCCGGTGGCCGCGGTCGCGAACGCGAGCAGCGCGACCGCACCGAGGATGAGGAGCAGGCGGGTGGCGTTGACCCGGATGCCGAGGCCGGCCGCCGAGTCGTCGCCGAGCTGAAGCGCCCCGAGCGCGCGCCCCTGCGACAGCATCAGCGGCACGATGATCAGGGCGGCGATCGCCATCGGCAGCACCCGCTCCCACGACGCGTTGTTGAGGCTTCCGGTGAGCCACTGCATCGCGGTCTGGATGTCCCAGTTCGCCGCGCGCGACAGCATGTACGAGATGACGCTCTGCAGCATGGCGGCGACGCCGATCCCGATCAGGATGAGCCGCGTGCCCGCGAAGCCGCCCTTGATCGAGAGCAGGTAGATCACGAGGGCGGTGACGACGGCGCCGCCGAGAGCGAGCAGCGACACGACCGGCCCGTTCACGGACAGCACGATGATGCCGAACACGGCCGCCGCACCGGCACCGTTGGAGATGCCGATGATGTCGGGCGAGGCGAGCGGATTGCGCAGCATCGTCTGGAAGCACACACCCGCCATTCCGAATGCGATGCCGGTGAGGACGGCGAGCACCGCCCGCGGCAGTCGCAGATCGCCGACGGTGAACGAGGCGCCCGGCACGGTCTCTCCGAGGATCACGCGGATCACCTCGTCCGGCGTGTAGAACGTGTTGCCGACCATGAGCGCCACCGCGAAGAGGGCGAAGACCAGGACGCCGAGGACGATCGTGGCCACCGCATGCCGGCGGTGGCGCGAGCGACGCCCCGCGACGATACGCGCGATCCGGGCGGATGCCGGCTCGTCGACCCGGTCGAGGGTGTGCTCGGTGTGCTCTGTCGTGCTCACAGCTCACGCACCTTCTGCCGGCGGACGATCCAGATGAAGAACGGGGCGCCGATGATGGCGGTGATGATGCCCACCTGGATCTCCTCCGACGATGGCGCGATCACGCGCCCGACGATGTCGCTCGCGGTCAGGAGGGCGGCGCCGGCGATGGCCGAGAACGGGAGCAGCCAGCGGTGATCGGTGCCCACGAGCATGCGGCATACGTGCGGGATGATCAGACCGACGAAGCCGATCGGCCCGGCGATCGCGGTCGCGGCTCCCGCGAGGATCACCGCGCCCAGCGCCGAGATCATGCGCGTGCGGAACACGTTCTCACCGAGCCCCTTGGCCATCTCGTCTCCGAGGGCGAGGGAGTTCATGCCCCGGGAGCACAGGAAGCAGATCAGGGCACCGATGGCCAGAACCGGTGCGGTGAGCGCGATGCGCGGCCACTCCGCGCCGCCGACGCCGCCGATCTGCCACGACTGGAACGTCTGCAGCAGGTCGACGCGGGGCAGCATGACGGCGCTGATGAGCGAGGCGAAGGCGGCCGAGGTGGCGGCACCCGCGAGCGCGAGCTTGAGGGGTGTCGCTCCCCCGCGTCCGAGGGATCCGACCGTGTAGACGAAGACGGCGGCGAGCCCTGCTCCGGCGATCGCGAACGCCATCTGGCCGTAGGGGTCGGCGAGACCGAAGAAGGCGATGCCGCACACCACGGCCAGCGAGGCGCCGTTCGAGACGCCGAGGATGCCGGGGTCGGCGATGGGGTTGCGCGTCACGGCCTGCATGGTCGCGCCGGAGAGGGCGAGTGCCGCACCGACGAGGAGGGCCAGGACCGTGCGGGGGATGCGCTTGACGATCGCCGCCTGCGCGATCGTGTCGGTCTGACCGGTGAGGGCTGCGGCGATGTCATCGAATGAGACGGCGCGCACGCCGAACGAGATCGACAGGATGGTGAGGACGACGAGCACCACGAGCCCGATGAGGAGCCAGAGGGTTCGCACCAGCACCGGGCGCCGCAGGTCTGCGGCCCCCGGTGCGGGCGCGATGACGGTTGCTGAGGTCACTGGGTATTCACTCCGCGGAGGCGGATCGAACGATTACGGAGCGAGCGGTGCAGCCAGGAGCGCGAGGTAGTCGTCGAGACCCCACGGAATCGACAGCGGCGACGGGTTCGCGGAGGCCGCGATGGGGGTGGCGTCGGGAAGGACCGCGATGCGGCCCTCGGCGATCGCCGGGATCTTCGACAGCAGCGGGTCGGCCTGCAGGAGCGGGATGATCGACTCGTCGCCGTAGGTGATGAACAGGTCGACGTCGTCGAACTTCTGCGCCTCTTCCGCGCTGACCGTCAGGTAGAACTGGTCGCTGTCCTTGTTCTCCTCGACGATCGAGGGGAACGGCAGACCGAGATCGTGGAGATAGCCCGGGCGGGTGTCGATCGCCGTGTAGTACCCGATCTGGCTCAGGTCGGTCGGGTCGATGTAGGAGAACAGGACCTTCTTGTCCTTCAGCACGCTGTTCGCCTCGAGCGCCTTCTGCGCGTCGGCGTCCAGCTGCTCGATCAGGGCGTCGCCCTCCTTCTCGAGGCCGAGGGCCTTGGAGTCCATCTCGATCATCTCGTCGACCGAAGTGCCCCAGGCGACCTTCGGGTAGGCGATGACCGGAGCGATCTTGGAGAGGGTGTCGTACTCCTCCTGCGTGAGGCCGGAGTAGGCGGCGAGGATCACGTCGGGCTCGGTGTCGGCGACGGCCTCGTAGTCGATGCCGTCGGTCTCGTCGAACAGCACCGGCGTCTCGGCACCCATCTCGTCGAGCTTCTCCTCGACCCAGGGGAGCACGCCGTTGTCGTCATCGTCGCCCCACGACGCCTTGCTCATGCCGACCGGAACGATGCCCAGCGCCAGCGGCACCTCGTGGTTCGCCCATGCGACGGTCGCGACGCGCTCGGGCTTCTCGGTGATCGTGGTCTCGCCGTAGACGTGCTCGACGGTGACGGGGAAGGCGTCGTCGGATGCGGGGTTGCCGCCGGCGGTCGAGGTCGACTCCGGGGCAGAGGATGCGCAGGCGGAGAGACCGATGGCGAGCGCGGCGGCCGCGCCGATGGCGAGGATTCGAGAGGTGCGCACAGGCGTTCCTTCGGGTTCGGGGTGAGGGGGCGGCGCGTCACTTGCGCCCGGGCCTTTGGTAAGCCTCGCCTAATCTAACACGGAGGTTAGGGGAACCTCACCCCGGATTCCCTGCCGCGTGCTGCCTCTCGAATCGCGCGATTCGCCGCGAATCGCCGCCGGTTGGGGCCATTCACGCGATTCGAAAGCTGCGGGTGGCATGAAAAAACCGGCCGGATCCGTGAGGATCCGACCGGCTTCAGGAAGTCAGCGCGCGCTCAGAGAGCGCGGATGTTCGCCGCCTGCATGCCCTTGGGGCCACGCTCAGCGTCGAATTCGACCTTCTGGTTCTCGCGGAGCTCCTTGAAACCGGAGCCGGCGATAGCCGAGTAGTGGGCGAAGAGGTCGTCCGAGCCGTCATCGGGAGCGATGAAGCCGAAGCCCTTTTCCGCGTTGAACCATTTCACAGTGCCAGTGGCCATGTGTTTCTACTTTCTGTTGACTTAGCCGTTTACACGGCCTACGCCGAATCGGAACATCCGAGACGCGCGCACAGTCACGCTACCACGGCAGGCTGGGCAGGGACACGGAACTGTCGATTCTTCTGCACGAGAGCAGCTTCGGTGCGTGTGCTCACGCCGAGTTTGCGCAGCACGGCCGAGACGTGCACGCTCACGGTCTTCACGCTGATGAACAGCCGCTCGCCGATCTGCCGGTTGCTCAGCCCTTCGGCGATCAGCTCGAGCACCTGCCGCTCGCGAGCCGTGAGCAGGTCGTCGCCCGACGGCGGATCGGCGGGGGCACGCAGTCCGGCGTCGGTGGCGAACCGGGCGACCGCAGCCCGCACCTGGGCGTTGCCGAGTGCCTCCGCGAGGCCTGCCGCCTCGGCGAGCACCGACGCCGCGGTGACGCGCTCCCCCTCGTGGACGAGCAGACGCGCGCGCTCGAGCCGGAGCACGGCGCGGAAGACGACCGGTACGTCTTCTCCCTCGGCATGGTGGAGGGCCGCATCCAGGGCGTCATGGCGCGGGTCGAGCAGCGCATCGAGGATCGTCGACCACGCGTCGTCCTGCAACTGCGGGGGTTGCGCGCGCCATGCCGCACGGACGGCATCGGATGCCGTCGTGGTGTCGGCGTCCTCGGCGCGCAGCTCGGCGATGATCGCCCCGCCCTCCAGCAGCAGCCGGCGCTGGTGCAGCAGCGCGGGATGTTCGTCGCGCAGCATCTCGAGAATGGTGTCGAGCGCCCTCCGGAGATTCCCCTCGCTCTCGGCCACAGCCACCGTCATCATGATCCGGTCGTACCAGATCTGCCGCTCCGAGCCGCCCGTCTCCTCGAACGCCGGCAACCATTCCTGCAACAGCTCTGCTGCCTCGGCCGACCGTCCGCGCCAGGCCAGCACCCGCACGCGGGTCATGCTCATGTACATGCGGAACACACGCAGGGTTCCCTGCACGAAGTCGCGCGACAGCATCTCTTCGACCCGATCGATCTCGCCGAGTTCGAGCAGGGGCACCACCATGTTCTGGGCCATGATCGACCCCGAGGTGCGTTCGACGCGGAGCTCGCGGGCACGCCGCAGTCCCTCTTCGGCGACCTCGACCGCCTCGCGGTATCGGCCCAGCAGTGTGAGCAGGTCGGAGTAGTTGACGCGATAGCGCATCTCGGCCGTCGTTCCCGCCGCGAGCTCACGCGCCCGCTCGTACTCGCGCACCCCTTCGTCGACCCGGCCGAGGTGGGCCAGGGAACCGCCGCGCACGTTCGCGGCGATCGACAGCTGGTCGGTGGAGTCGGCTCCGGCCGCCCCCAGCTCAGCCTCATCCGCGAGGCGGATCGCCTCTTCTCTGTCGCCCGCGATCATGCGCCGGCTCGCGAGCTGGTTGAGCAGCTCGGCCCGGAACACCTCGTCGCCGATGCGCTCCTCCGCGATGGCCAGGGCCTGCTGCAGCAGCGGGATCGCACCGAGGCGTCCGAGGTTGACGAGGTACAGCGCCTTGTTGCGCAGGAGTCGGGCATGCAGACGCGGGTCCACTGTGGCGGGGTCGATCTCGGCGAGCGCGACGTTCGCGACCGCGAGCGCCCGCTCGCCGTCGCCCGCATTGCGCAGGATCGATCCCAGCACCAGGAGCAGGTCGAGTCTCTCGACGCGTGCCGCCGCGGCGGCGTCGGGCACGAGCGGCCACAGTTCCAGTGCCAGTTCGCCGAAGCGGGCCGCGCTCGCGAACGCGTACTGCCCCTTCGCGTGGCGCATGGCGTCGGCGGCGGCGACGAGGGCCTTCCGATTGTCTTGCGCGAGCTGCCAGTGATAGGCGAGGGCCGCGGCGTCGCTGGTGTCCGACCCCGCGCACTGCGCCTCGAGCGCCTCGGCATAGGCGCGATGCAGGCGTGCCCGCTCGCCGGGGAGCAGGTCGTCATGCACGGCTTCGCGGAGCAGGGCGTGTCGGAACCGGTAGTCGTCGTCGCCCACGACGAGGATGCCGCTGCGGGTCGCCTCGCGGATCGCCTCGTCGAGGCGCTGCTCCGGCAGATCGACGAGGCCAGTGATCAGCGGATGGGAGAGCGGACGCTCGGCGCCGGAGACGACCTGCACCACACGCCGTGCATCGTCGCCGAGCCGGTCGAAGCGGGCGAGCAGCAGGTCGCGCAGACCGTCGGGGAGCGGGCCGTTCGCGCACCCCGCGATCTCCTCGATGAAGAAGGGCACGCCCTCGGCCCGCTCCTGCATGCGATCGAGGGCGCTCTCGGTCAGCGCCCGGCCGGTGATCTGCTCGGCCAGCTCGCGAACCGCGGCCTCGTCGAGCCGGCCGAGGGTGAGGCGCTCGAGCAACCGCGCGCGCGTCGCCTCGCCGATGAAGCGGCTCACCGCATCCCCGCGGCGCACATCGTCGGTGCGGCAGGTGAGGAGCAGCAGGATGCGGCCGCGGCTCAACGCCCGCAGCAGGAAGGAGAGGATGGCGAGCGTCGACTCGTCGGCCCAGTGCAGGTCTTCGACCACGAGCACCTGCGGGGCGCGTTCGGCCGCCGCCTCGATGAGGGAGGCGATCGCATCGCGCAGGCGCTCGGGGCTGGTGCGGTCGCGATCGGTCGGGGAGTCGACGAGTTCGGGGAGCAGCATGCCGAGTGCCTCGACCCCCACCCCCACCGACTCGCGCACCCGGTCGACGCCCATGCGTGTGACGATCGAGCGGAGGATGCCGGTGAGCGGCCCGTAGGGCGTGCGCGAGGCGCCCAGATCGAGGCACCACCCCACATGCACGTCGGCGGTCGGCGCGATCTCGGCGGCGAACTCGCGCAGCATGCGGGACTTGCCGATGCCGGCCTCGCCCTCGACGAGCAGGGCGGCCGGGACACCGTCGCGCACCCCGGCGAACGATCGGCGCACCTCGGCGAGCTCGGCCTCGCGGCCGACCATCGCAGCGCTCGACGCGGAAGGGGGCATGGATTCATCGTCCCACCCCCGACCGACATTCGGGACGGTCTGCGGTTCGCGCTGCGCGACGCCGCTCACTGCGCGTGTGCCACCGCCGCTTCGCATCCGCCCGCGACACGAGCCGTCGTCGGGGCGGTCGGAGGCGTGGCGGCCGCCGTGCGACCGAACGCGCGGCGCAGCATCCGCCGGACCACCCCTTCCGGACGCGGCACGATCTGGTCGGCGTGCTCGATCAGACGCAGCCTCTGCGCGGCGGCGCGCTCCATCTGCTCCTGGTCGTGCCGGGTGAGCTGCTGGCTGAGATACGGGTGCTCGTACATGGGGTTCTCCTCGACGGTTCGCTGTATCCCTACAGTCCGCTCTGAGGCACCCCCGGGGCATCGGGCAGTTGCCCTATCTTTCGTGCATGCCGCTCTAGGGATGCCGGGCGCGCATCAGCGACAGGCGCGCGGAGGGGCGAGACCGGGCCGGCACCAGGATCGCGAGAACCCGAACGAGCGTCGCCATCCACAGGAGTCCGAGTCCGACGACGACGGCCTCGACAGCGGTGGCCGAGAAGAGACCGAACGGCACCCACAGCACCACCGCCGCCGCCAGGAGCAGACCGACGCCGA
Source organism: Microbacterium sp. Cr-K32 (assembly GCF_000708345.1). Taxonomy (NCBI): domain Bacteria; kingdom Bacillati; phylum Actinomycetota; class Actinomycetes; order Micrococcales; family Microbacteriaceae; genus Microbacterium; species Microbacterium sp. Cr-K32. Next base: position 55,284 of record NZ_JARD01000009.1, read on the forward strand.
TCGAGGTGATCAGGAGCGCTCGGGGGTGCCCGGGAACAGCGGCGACCGTGGCCGCGGCCGCCACGACGAACAGGACGAGCGTGGAGACCGCGGCGATGTCGTGCGGGATGGGCACACGATGCAGCGGCAGCAGCCCGACCGCAGCCAGTGCGATTCCGGTGGCCGCCCACGACGCCACGACGACGGCGATGCGGGAGAGTGCGGAATCCCCGAGCAGCCGGTGCAGGTCACGACCGATGTACGAGCCGACGGTCGCGATGAGAAGCCCCGCGACCAGGAGGGTGCCGTTGAAGGCCCACGAACCGGAGCCCAACTGGGAGAAGTTCTGCTCCCACCAGCGCGGATCAGCGGCCGTGATCATGGCGAACAGGGTGCCGATCACGAGGAAACCGAACAGGAGCGCGGCGAGGTCTGCCGTGCGCAGGTCGACGCCGGCGCCGAAGGCGAAGCGCCCGCCGACCGCCGCCGCCAGACCGGTGAGCAGTCCGCCGCCGATCGCCGCGAGCTGCAGTCCCTGGAGCCCGGCCGTGAGTACCTCGGCGGCGAGCAGCACTCCCATCGTCGTGACGGCTCCGAACGCGACGGTGAGGGCACCAGCCGAGAGATCGGAGACCACCGCCTGCCAGCGCGGCATCGGCCTCGTCTCGCCCCCTCGGTGCATCAGTGTGCTCGTGAGGAAGGCGCTCGCCGCGATCGCTCCGGCGATGAGCGCGGCGGGCATCGCGAGAGAGCCCTCACCTGTGAGCGGGCGGGCGGCACCGCCCAGGGAGAGGAAGCCGACAGCTGTGCCCGCCACGAAGCAGATCACGGTCGCCCAGACCGCTCTCGTCTCGCCGCGCAGCTTCGCGTCCCGCTCCATGCGCCCATGCAAGCACGCACCTCGGACGGACGGAAGCCCGCCCGCCCGAGGCGATGCCGTCCGCGGAGAGTCAGGCCGCCAGGCGACCCACCGCTCTGGCGCGGATGAGCACGGCCGTGCCGTCGGAGTAGGCCACCGGCAGCTCTTCCACCGCGACGACCTCGATCGTCGTGGGATCGGCGCCGGCGAGCCGGGCACGCTCGGTCGCCTCGGCGGCGGCGTCCGCCCGGGATGCCCGCTGGTCGGTGGGATCGACGCGGTAGATCTTCTCGATCTGGCCGGCGACCTCGCCGAGGGCCGCCCCCACCGCGTTGGCGGCGCCGAAGTGATCGGGGCGGATCACCTCGGCGACGCCGTCGAGCACGGTCGGGGCGATGATGCCGCCCCCGCCGACCAGGATCACCGGTACCGGCGCGGCGTTCGGCTTCATCCGATCGATCGAGTCCTCGAGGATCTCCCGCATCGCGGTCCACGCCGCGGAGCCGACCCCCTCGGGAACGGCGGGGGCGTCGAGACCGTCGATCTCGGCGCCGCCGACCGCGAGCGCGACGTCGGTGGCCGTGAGGGTGCTGCCGCCGAACGCGAGACCCTCCTGCGGAAGGCGATAGCCCACGCTGTCCGGGCCGACGGTCGCGCCCGCAGGCGTCTCCCGGATGATCGTGCCGCCGCCGAGGCCGACCGACAGCACGTCGGGCATGCGGAAGTTCGTGCGGATGCCGCCGATCTCGACCGCGTGCGCCGACTGCCGCGGGAACCCGTCGACGAGCACGCCGATGTCGGTCGTGGTGCCGCCGATGTCGACCACCAGGGCGTCGGTCGCGCCCGAGAGGTGCGCGGCGCCGCGGATCGAGTTCGTCGGACCGCAGCCGATCGTCAGCACCGGGAACTCGAGCGCGTACTCGAGCTGCATGAGGGTTCCGTCGTTCTGGCCGAAGTACGGGGTGGCCGGGATGCCCCGCTCCCGCAGAGCGGCGACGAAGCCCGCGGCCATCTGCCGCAGCGTCTGCATCAGCGCCGCATTCAGCACCGTCGCGTTCTCGCGCTCGAGCAGTCCGAGCGACCCGATCCGGGCCGACCGCGACACGGGAACACCCAGCTCTTCCGTGACGATGGCGGCGACCCGCCCCTCCTGGCTCTCGTCGATCGGGGCGAACACCCCCACGACGGCGACCGCGTCGACCTCGCCGCGCATCCGTGCACAGGCCTCGCGCACGGCATCCTCATCGATCGGGGAGAGCACCCGGCCGTCGACCTCGAAGCCGCCGTCCAGCAGGTGTGCCTGCTCGCCGATCGCCGCACGCAGATCGTCCGGCCAACCCTCCAGCGGCGGGACGGCCGTGGTGGCCGGTGCGCCGAGGCGGAGGATGCCGACGCGACCGAGACCGCGACGCTCGACGATCGCGTTGGTGCAGTGAGTGGTGCCGAGCATCGCGTGCCCGATCAGGGCGGCGTCGACGCCGGAGGCCGCGAGCACGGCGTCGATCGCCGCGGCCACGCCGTCGCCCGTGTCGGCCGTGGTCGGACGCTTCACCGAGGCGACCACGTCGAGCCGCTCGTCGAGGATCACGGCATCGGTGTTGGTGCCGCCGACATCGATGCCGATGCGATAGGTGCCGGCCATCACGCGGCCTCCTCGTCCGTCGTGCGCGCACCAGAGCGCTGCGCGATGTCTTCGACGGGAACCCACTCCACGTCGTATCCGAAGTGGGCGGGCCCTGCGGTCTCCAGCCCGATCGGCGTGCGCCACTTGTCATGGCAGGGGATCGCGATGACCGCGACCCGCGCGCCGTAGCGCAGGGATTCGGTCGTGATCGGCATCCCGGTGGCCAGATCGAGCACCGCGATCAGGTCGGGGGTCACCGCCGCCAGCACGCCGTCACGACGCCCGAGCAGCATCTCGTTCTGGAAGTCGAGACGAAACGCACTCCCCCGGTCTTCTCCGACGCCGACGAGTTCGGCTGCTCCCCGCGTGAAACCGCCGTCGACGGAGCGCTGCAGGTCGGCCACCTTGCCGTCGAACAGCCGCACCGCGGCGAGGTCGGCGCACAGAGCGTCGATGCGCTCGTCGTCGCGCAGTTCGCGTCCGCCGCCATCGCGCCCCCGGAGGATGCGTCCGATGCGCTGGGCGAGCCCCAGAGTGCCCGGGATCGCGCACTCGCGCACGACGTCGCCACCGTAGGCGTAGTCGATCATGGTCGCCCCTCCGCCCATCTCGACGGTGACGGCCCGCGCGATGCGCTCCGACCAGCCGCCGTCGACCGGGCGGCTGACCACCTCGTTGCCGTGGTGATCGACGAGCACCGTCGTGCCGGGTCCGTAGCCGGCGAGATGGAACGTGACCATCTGCGCCTCCGGGAAGGCGCGTCCCATCGCGTCACCGTCGACCACCGGGAGTCCGGCGAGCGCGGCGGCCGCGATCGGGATCATGGAATTGCCTCCACCGACCTCGATCGGCATCACGGCCGTGGCCTTGCGACCCACCGCGCGTTCGATCGCCTGCAGGGCCGCGAGCAGCTCGGATTCGGCCTGGATGCGCTCCACGCTCACGGAAGGCGCCCCGATCCCGCCGATCGGGATCACGAAGTCGTCGTCGGTCAGGTCGTCCACAGCCACCAGCGGCACAGGTCCGTGCAGGCGGATGAGGCGCTTGGCGATGAGCGAGCCGACGTGCGGGTCTCCTCCGCCGCCGGTACCGAGCACCGCGGCGCCCAGGGCGATCTCGTCGATGTCGGCTTCTGTGAGGAAAGGAGCGGTGGTCATGCGCTCACCTCGTCCGTGACGGGGGCGGCCGGGTCCGGTGCCACGCGGCGGCGGAGCGGAAGCAGCAGGAGGTAGGCGACGAAGCCGACGAGGAGACCGTCGAGAGCGGAGATCGAGGTGATCGTGAACCAGCCGAAGCCGGGACCGTCCGCCGGGTTCGTCGTCGCGACGGCCACGACGATGCCGACCACCCAGGCCGTGATCGACCACCCGTCGACCAGCGGCACGGTGGCGCCGTGCGCCCAGCGCGCGGTCTTTCGGCCGGTGAAGAACGACGCCAGGTACACGCCGCCGTAGGGGGCGATGATCGTGCCGATCACGAGGATGAACTGCACGAAGTAGTCGGCCGCGCCGATCACTCCGACGACGATGCCGATGGCGCCGAGCACGATGGTCACGGTGCGGCGGCTCAGGCGCTCGCTGATCGACGCGAACGAGAGGCCGGCCGAGTAGAGGTTGGTCGTGTTCGTGGTCCACTGCGCCAGGATCAGCACGACCACGGCGACGCCGCCGAGACCGAGGGCGAAGAAGATCGCCATCAACTCGGTGCCGTCCATGATGCGGGCGAGAAGGATCGCGACGACCAGGATGATCGAGTTGCCGAAGAAGAAGCCGACGAACCCGGCGATCATGGCCTGCTTCGGCGTCTTCGCCCACCGCGCCATGTCGGGGGCCAGCACGACACCGAGGATGAAGATGCCCATCACGAGCGACACCGCACCGCCGAACGTGAACGTCGCCTCGACCGGGGCCTCGAGCCCTGCCGCCCCGTTCACCGTGAACGCCACGACCACGCCGACGATCAGCAGGAGGAGGAGCAGCGGCACGGCGAGGGTGCTGAGGCGGTTGATCGAGCGGTAGCCCCAGAACGCGGTGATCGCCATGAGCACGCCGCCGATCGCGGTGAACACCTGCACGGGTACATCGATGCCGGTGAACTCGGCGAACGCGATCTGCGCGTTCGCTCCGAAGAAGCCCGCCTGCACGGCGTACCAGCCGACCAGGCTGATCGCGATCGCGAGGGCGAGGATCGCCCCGCCGATGCGCCCGAACACCGCGCGGGAGATCATCGCGGTGGAGAGCCCGGTGGCGGCGCCGACGTAGGCGCAGGCCATCGCGAGCAGTCCGAGCAGCAGCGAACCGAGCATCGTCGCGCCGATCGCCGGCCAGAAGGCCATGCCGGAGGCGAGCGAGACACCGAGGAACGCCCCGGAGAGGTCGATGCCGATCGCGATCCACACGGTGGCGATCGACAGCCAGCTCTTGCGCTGGTCCTGGGGCACGACGCCGTGCTCGTAGTCGGTGGTGGTCATCATCTTGTCCTTGAGAAGTGGCCCTGCGAGTCCGTCGGCGGGGATTCGGGTTCCCGTGGTGCGGACGACTCGCAGGGCGGGTCGGGGGCGGCCTGTCGTTGCGGCCGTGTCGTGCGATGCCGGGTCGGAGCTCGTGGCTCGGTACCGGCGGATCAGACGTGTGCCGCGTCGCTGCGGCGGTGGTTCATCTGGAGAGCGGTGTTCATCGGGAGAGCGTGGTGTTCATCGGGAGAGGATCGTGGAGAGGTGCCGCCAGGCCTGGTCGAACCGTTCGCGGTAGACCTCGGGCGTGTAGTGGGTGAGCTGGAGGAAGAGGCCGTCCATGACGACGAAGACCAGTGCCGTGAAACCGTCTGCGTCACCGGCGACGAACGTCCCCGTCGCGACCCCGTCGTCATATGTCTGGCGCACCGCGGCGGCGAGGGTCGACTCCGAGTCGAGGAAGATCTGGCGCAGCTGCTCGCCACCGGGACCGTATTCGGTGACCGCGGCCCGCAGGCTGAACTCCGCGAGGTCGGGCCGGTCGCGGTAGTAGGCCTCGATGCCGCCGAGGAGGTGCTGCAGACGCGCGAGCGGCTCCATATCGGAGCTGCTCCGCACGAGCTCGTCGAAGAACGCGGTGTGATCGATCGACACCGCGGCATACACCTCGGCGTAGAGCGCCTCCTTGCTCGAGAAGTGCGCGTAGAGAGAGGGCGTCTTGATCCCGACGGCTTCGGCGATCTCGCGCAGGCTCGTCTCGGCGTAGCCCTGGCGCGCGAAGATCGTGCGGGCCTCCGCGAGGATCGTTGCTCTGGTCATCTTCCGCCTCAGACTTGTTACCTAACGACTGTTAGTTAGGCAGAGCGTAACCCCGCATCTCCCCGCGACGCAAGAGCCGCGCTCGGGGCATCCGCACGACTAGCGTTGAGGTCATGCGCATCCCCGCCGCGATCCGCGCCTCCCAGCGCTCCCCGCTGCTGCAGGTCGTGAAGTCGGCCGCGGCGACCATCGCGGCGTGGCTGATCGCCGGATGGGTGTTCCCCGCACAGCTGCCCGTCTTCGCCGCCATCGCCGCGCTGCTGGTGGTGCAGCCCAGCGTGAACCAGTCGCTGTCGAAGGCGCTCGAGCGCAGCATCGGCGTGATCGCCGGTGTCGTGATCGCCGTCGCACTTGGGCTGCTGCTCGGTTCGCCGAGCTGGATCGTGCTGCTCGCGATCGTCGTCGCGATGCTGGTGGCGTGGATCTTCCGCGCCTCGCCCGGCACCGGCAATCAGGTCGCGATCTCGGCGATGCTGGTGCTGGCTCTGGGCTCGTCGAGTCCCGAGTATGCGTTCGCCCGCATCGTGGAGACGCTGATCGGCGTCGTGATCGGCATCGTCGTGAACGCCCTGATCGTGCCTCCGGTGCTCGTCGCGCCGGCCCGTCGGGACGTGGGGCTCCTCGGCCTCGAGCTCGCCGCGAGCCTGGATCGCCTGGCCGACGCACTGCCCGAACCCCAGACGCCCGCACGGCTGCAGGAGCTGATGTTGGAGGTACGGCTGCTGCGGCCGATGAAGGAGGCCGCCGAGGCCTCGATCGCCGCCGGAGAGGAATCGCTCACTCTGAACCCGCGGCGCTCGACCCATCGTGCCGATCTGCGTGAGATGCGGGCGCTGCTCGACCGGCTCTCCCCGATCGTCACGCAGACGATCGGCATGACCCGGGCCTACTTCGACCACTACGACGACCGGATCGGGGAGGAGCCCGCCGTCGCCGCGATCGCCGAGCAGCTGCGACGGGCAGGGCACGACGTACGGCTCGCCGTGCAGGTCGCCGATGCCTCGCCGGAGCCGGACACCATGACCTCGGCGATCCCCGCGCTCACCGCTCCCCTCGTGATCCGGCCGCCGTCGTCACAGCACTGGATCCTGATCGGTTCCCTCATGGAAGACCTGCGCCGCATCAGGGGCGAGCTGCTCGACGAGGACTGAGCCCGCCTACTCTGGAGGCATGTCCGACATGACCGTCGCCGAAGCCCTCGGCGAACTCGCCGCACTGGAAGACCCGAAGATGCGCGCCGCCAACGAGAAGCGGGGCGACGACCACGGCATCAACCTCAGCCGGATGCGGGCACTGGCCAAGAAGATCAAGACCGACCAGCCCCTCGCGCAGGAGCTGTGGGCGACCGGCGAGACGCCCGCACGGCTGCTGGCCCTGCTGATCTGCCGCCCGCGCGACTTCACCGCCGACGAGCTCGACGCCATGCTGCGCGAGACCCGCCCACCCAAGGTCAACGACTGGTTCGTCAACTACGTCGCCAAGAAGACCTCGCTCGCCGAAGAGCTGCGGCTGCGGTGGTTCGACGACGCCGACCCCACGGTGGCTGCTGCAGCCTGGTCGCTCACCACCGTGCGCGTGATGAAGGCCGCCGACGGCCTGGACCTTGCGCACCTGCTCGACCTGATCGAGCGGGACATGAAGGATGCGCCGTCGCGCCTGCAGTGGTCCATGAACGAGACCCTCGCGAACATCGGCATCTTCCACCCCGAGTACCGCGCCAGGGCGCTGGCGATCGGCGAACGCCTGCAGGTGCTCGCCGACTACCCGACCGCACCCGGCTGCACCTCGCCCTTCGCCCCGCTCTGGATCGGCGAGATCGTGCGGCGACGCGAGGGGTGATCGGCGCGGTATCGCCCCCGGGGACACGGGTGCGCGGGCGCGGCGGGATGAGGCTGGCTACGCTGAGGCCATGAGCACCCACATCGCCGCAGAGCCCGGTCGGATCGCCCCCATCGTCCTGTTCCCCGGCGACCCGCTGCGGGCGAAGTGGATCGCCGAGACCTTCCTCGACGATGCCGAGCTGTACTCCGAGACGCGCGGCATGCTCGGCTTCACCGGCACCTGGGAGGGGCATCGCGTGTCGGTGCAGGGCTCGGGCATGGGGCAGCCGTCGATGGCGATCTACGCGAACGAACTGTTCGACGCGTACGACGTGCAGACGATCGTGCGGGTCGGCTCGTGCGGAGCCCTGACCGAGCGCGTCAAGATCCGCGACATCATCATCGCCAACGCCGCCAGCACCGACTCCGGCATCAACCGGAGCCGTTTCCACGGACTCGACTACGCACCCGTGGCCGACTTCTCCCTGCTGCGCGCCGCAGTTGAGGCGAGCGAGGCCGAACCTCTGGATTCGACCGTGCACGTGGGACAGCTGTTCTCGAGCGACCAGTTCTACAGCACGCGCCCCGAGCTCATGGAGCCGTTCGTGCAGCACGGCATCCTCGGCGTCGAGATGGAGGCCGCCGGTCTCTACACTCTCGCGGCGTACTACGGTCGGCGCGCCCTCGCGATCTGCACGGTCAGCGACCACATCGTCACGGGCGAGGAGACCTCGGCGCAGGAGCGCGAGCAGACCTTCGGCGACATGATCCGCATCGCTCTGCGCGCCGCCACCGCGGTCTGAGCGTCCCCGGCGCGCTCGGCCGCTACGGCGTGTCGCCGACCGCGTGCGGACGGGGCAGAGCCAGCATGGCGCCGGTGTCGGTGAACTCCTGCTGGATCTCGTCGTCGTGCCGGTACGTGACGAGACTCACCACGACGGCGGCGATCAGAGCGAGAACGAAGGCGGGAAGCAGTTCGTAGAGCCCGGTGTCGAGAGCCTTCCAGATGAACACGGTCGCGGCGCCGACGAACATCCCCGCCAGGGCACCCCAGTTGGTGAGCTTGCGCCAGTAGAGACTGAGCAGGATGACCGGGCCGAATGCGGCGCCGAATCCGGCCCAGGCGAAGGAGACGAGTCCGAGGATCGTGTCGTTCGGGGTGATCGCCAGCACCGCGGCGACGATCGCGACGCCGAGCACACCCAGCCGCCCCATCAGCATGAGCGTCTTCTGCGAGGGCGGCGTGCGCCGGAACACGCCGTACAGGTCTTCCACGAGGGCCGAGGAGCACACGATCAGCTGGCTGGAGATCGTGCTCATGATCGCGGCGAGCACGGCCGCCAGGACGAGGCCGGCGACGAACGGATGCAGCAGCGTCTGCGACATGAGCAGCACCACGGTCTCGGGGTTGGCGAGGTCGACGCCCGTCTTGGCGATGTAGGCGATGCCGACCAGGCCCGACAGCACGGCGCCGCCGAGCGAGACGATCATCCAGGAGATGCCGATGCGTCGAGCGCTCTTCGCCTCTTGGGGCGAGCGCAGAGCCATGAACCTCACGATGATGTGCGGCTGTCCGAAGTATCCGAGGCCCCAGGCGAGCGACGAGACGATGGCGAGGATGGTGCCGCCCGTGAGCGCCGTTCCGGAGAGCATGGAGAGGTGGTCCGGCGCCACCTCGTTGATCAGCTCGCCCGTCTCGGCGAGTCCCCCGATCGCGACGATCGCCGCCACCGGGATCACGACCAGCGCGATCACCATCATCAGTCCCTGCACCACATCGGTCAGTGACGCACCGAGGAACCCACCGAAGAGCGTGTACGCGAGGGTGACGCCCGTGACAAGCAGCATGCCGGTGAGGTAGTCGCCGTCGAACGAGCTCTCGAAGAAGACCCCACCGGCGACCATGCCGGAGGAGATGTAGAGGGTGAAGAAGACGAGGATGACGACACCGGAGACGACCCGCAGCAGTCGCGTCGTATCGCGGAGTCGATTCTCGAAGAAGCTCGGCACCGTGATGGAGTTGCGCGACACCTGCGTGTAGGCGCGCAGCCGAGGAGCCACGAGCAGCCAGTTCAGGTAGGCGCCGATGGTGAGGCCGATCGCGATCCACGCCTCGATGAGACCGGAGACGTAGATCGCACCGGGCAGCCCCATCACGAGCCAGCCGGACATGTCGGAGGCCCCGGCGCTGAGGGCGGCCACCCACGGCGGCAGATTCCGTCCGCCGAGCATGTAGTCCTCGTGATCGCCGGTGCGCCGGAAGGCTATCCATCCGATGAGCAGCATCGCCGCGAAGTACACACCCAGCGCGGCGAAAGTGAAGATCTGGTCGGGCATCGTCGTCCCCCCTCGCGGTGGAGTCACCGCATCCGGTCGTCGTTCGATGATGTCAACCGCCGGCGGTGCCGCCCAGACGTCGCCCGGCGCGGCGGCATGTCGGTCCCGCAGAGCAGGTGCCCCCGCGCATGAGGGATGATCGAATCACCATGACTTCCTCTCCGCGGCTCGACCCCGCCCTCCTCCCGGACGCCGCGGATCCGGATGCCGTCTACCTCGCGTTCGTCGAATGGGCGGAATCGACGGGCATCAGCCTGTACCCCGCGCAGGACGAGGCGGTCATCGAGATCGTCTCCGGCAACAACCTGATCCTCTCCACCCCCACCGGCACCGGGAAGTCGCTCGTTGCGATCGGTGCCCACTTCAGTGCCCTGGTCGCCGGACGGCGCAGTTACTACACGGCACCGATCAAGGCGCTCGTGAGCGAGAAGTTCTTCGCCCTGGTCGATGTGTTCGGCGCCGAGAACGTCGGCATGGTCACGGGCGATTCCTCCGTGAACGCCGATGCTCCGATCATCTGCTGCACGGCCGAGATCCTCGCGAACCTCTCGCTGCGCCAGGGAACCGATGCCGACGTCGGCCAGGTCGTGATGGACGAGTTCCACTTCTACGCCGACCCCGACCGCGGGTGGGCGTGGCAGGTGCCGCTGCTCGAGCTGCCTCAGGCGCAGTTCATCCTCATGTCGGCGACACTCGGCGATGTGACCGAGCTCGCCGCCGACCTCACCCGTCGCACCGGCCGCGAGACGGCCACGGTCACCGGTGTCGAGCGTCCGGTCCCCTTGCACTTCTTCTACGAGACGACGCCGATCCACGAGACCATCGACGATCTGCTGAACACGGGACAGGCGCCGATCTACGTCGTGCACTTCTCGCAGGCCGCAGCGATGGAGCGCGCGCAGGCGCTCTCCAGCACCAAGGTCGCCACTCGCGAGCAGCGCGACGAGATCGCCGCCCTGATCGCCGAGTTCCGCTTCACGACCGCGTTCGGCAAGACCCTCTCACGGTTCCTGCGCGCAGGGATCGGCGTGCACCACGCAGGCATGCTCCCGAAGTACCGGCGCCTGGTCGAGCAACTCGCCCAGCGCGGACTGCTGCGCGTGATCTGCGGCACCGACACCCTCGGTGTGGGCATCAACGTGCCGATCCGCACGGTGCTGCTCACGGCGCTCACGAAGTTCGACGGCACCCGGATGCGGCAGCTGAACGCCCGCGAGTTCCACCAGATCGCGGGCCGCGCGGGCCGCGCGGGCTACGACACCGCCGGCACGGTCGTCGCGCAGGCGCCCGAGCACGAGAGCGAGAACGTCGCTGCGGTGAAGAAGGCCGGCGACGACCCGAAGAAGAAGCGCAAGATCGTCCGGAAGAAGGCACCGGACGGTTTCGTGTCGTGGGGAGAGCCGTCGTTCCGCAAGCTCATCGACGCCGTGCCGGAGACGCTGACCTCGCACATGCAGATCACGAGCGCGATGATGCTCAACGTGATCGCCCGCGGCGGCGACGTGTTCGGCAATATGCGCGCACTGGTATACGACAACCACGAGCCGCGGAGGCGCCAGCGGGAGCTCGCGCTGCGGGCCATCGGCATCTACCGCACGCTCCGCGAATCGGGCATCGTCGAGAAGACCCCCGAAGGAGAGATCCGCCTCACGGTCGACCTGCAGCCGAACTTCGCGCTCAACCAGCCGCTGTCGCCGTTCGCCCTCGCCGCCTTCGAGCTGCTCGACCCCGATCCCGCCGCCGGCACGGGGACCTGCTCCTACGCACTCGACATGATCTCGATCGTGGAGTCGACCCTCGACGATCCCCGCGCCGTGCTCAGTCAGCAGGAGTTCCTGGCCCGGGGCGAGGCGGTCGCCGCGATGAAGTCCGAGGGCATCGAGTACGACGAGCGGATGGAGCTGCTCGAGCAGATCACCTACCCGAAGCCGCTGGACGAGCTGCTGACCGCGGCCTTCGAGACCTTCAGCGCGGCCCAGCCGTGGATCCGCGACTTCGAGCTGCACCCCAAGTCGGTGGTGCGTGACATGTACGAACGGGCCATGTCGTTCGGGGAATATGTCGCGTACTACAAGATCGCGCGCTCCGAAGGTGTGGTGCTGCGCTACCTCTCCGACGCGTACCGCGCGGCTTCGCAGACCATCCCGGAAGAGCTCAAGGACGAGGATCTGCGCGATCTCATCGAGTGGCTCGGCGAGCTCGTCCGCCAGGTCGACTCCAGCCTGCTCGACGAGTGGGAGGAGCTGATCGCCGGCGTCGACAACGGACGCTTCGATCCACACGCGCCCGATGAGCCGATCGTCCCGCCCGCACCCAAGCGCCTCACGAGCAACATCCGCGCCTTCCGCATCCTGGTGCGCAACGAACTCTTCCGCCGGGTGCAGCTGGCGGCCAGGGAAGACGTGAACGCGCTGGCCGAGCTCGATCCCGGTTTCGGCGCCGACGCCTGGTCGGACGCGCTGGACGGGTACTTCTCCGACCACGACGAGATCCTCACCGGCGCTGATGCCCGCAGCTCGAAGCTGCTGATCCTCACAGAGGGGCCCACCGCCTGGACCGCACGGCAGATCCTCGACGATCCCGCCGGCGACCACGACTGGGGCATCTCCGCGACGATCGATCTCGCCGACTCCGACGAAGCCGGTCAGGCCGTCGTCACGGTCACCGGGGTCGACCGGCTGTAGCCGCCGTCGTCGTTCGCGTGGCCTCCGCGCTCCACGCCGACCACCCGCCCGAACCGCCCCAGCGTCTCGCGCCGGTGCGAGGCGGCGATGACCGTGCCGTCGAACCCTTCGAGCACGTCGGAGATGATGCGCTCCGACTCGGCATCCAGGCTCGCTGTGATCTCGTCGACGATGAGCACCCGGGGCTCGCGGCACAGCGCCCGCGCCAGGGCCAACCGTGCCCGTTGACCACCGGAGAGCCTCACCCCGTGCTCGCCGAGCTCGTCGTCGAGGGTGATCCAGTCGTCGGCGCCGACCCGTGTGAGCGCCTCGCGCAACTGCTCGTCGGTGCGGGCGCCGACACCCCGCACGAGGTTGTCGCGCACGGTGCCGTGGAAGAGGCGCGCATCCTGCTCCACCACGGCCACGGTCCGGCGAAGATCTTCATCGCGGATGCGACCCAGCGGGTACGCGACCCCCGCCGCATCGACGAGAGCGATGGTGCCCTCTGCAGGGTCCCACAGCCGCGCGGCGAGCGCGATCACGGTGCTCTTGCCGGCGCCGGACGGCCCCGCGAGGGCGATGTGCTCACCGGGGTCGACGTCGATCGACCAGCCGCGCAGAACCTCCGTGCGGTCGTCGTAGAAGAACGCGACCCTCTCGAAGCGCACACCGAGCGGCCCCGGCGGCAGCGGGAGCGGACGATCGACCGGCGCCACGACCGGGGGGCGGTGCAGCCCTGCACCCACGCGATCGGCACTGGCGATCAGCGGATGCAGCTCCGACACCGTGTGCGCGGCGTCCGCCACCGCGGCGACGCCGGCGACGGCGAGGGCGATCACCGCGGGCAGCAGTGCCGCTCGCCCGGCGTCGACCGCCCCGTCGACCGATCCGTCGAGAAGGGAGACGGCGATCACCCCGATCACGACCGCGGTGAGGATCAGCTCGCGCGTGCCGTCGACGAGCTGGGCGATCACCTCCCGGCGGCGGGTGACGCGCGCCGACCGCCGGGTACCGTCGACGGCCTCGCGAACGACCCGGCTCTGCAGCCCGAAGGCGAGGATCTCGCGCAGCGCACCGAGGGCGTCGACCAGTCGTTCGGACTGCTCCTCGCGCTCCTGCTGCTCGCGCGCACCGATACGCCGCGACGGACCCGCCCCGGCCCAGACGGTGAGCGCGACCGCGACCGCTCCGGCGAGCATCACGACCGCCGCCACCGGCATCACCAGGAACGCGCAGACCAGGGCTCCGACGAAGAGCGTGAACGCGGCACCGATCTGTGCGACCGTGTGGGCGTAGAAGAACTCCAGCTTCTCGATGTCTGTCATCGCGACCGACGCCGCGCGCCCGGAGTGCTCGCGACGGCGACCGGGAACGCTGCGCGAGTACGCGTCGAAGAGCGCCATCCGCAGCCGGGCGAGCACGCGGTACGCGAGGGCGTGCGACACGTCCATCTCGCGCCAGGTGAGGAAGGTGCGCAGCAGCACGAGGCCTCCGAGGGCGAACCACCAGACCGTCGGCGGCCAGGTGCCGTGCACGACGGCCCCGCCGACGCCGAGCGCGGTGAGCACCGCGATGGCGGCGAGCGCGCACAGGCTCGTGGTGGCGATCAGGTAGCTGCCGACGATGCGCCGCCATTCGGGTCGCAGCGGCGGAAGCAGCCGAGCGAGGATGCCCGCGGACGAGGTCATGAGGCCTCCTCCACGAGCATTCCGTCACGGAGCACCCGCACATCGGCGACCCTGGACAGGGCCTCCGGACGGTGGCTGATCATGAGCACGATCCTCTCTGCGGCGACACGTTCGAGCGTCTCGGCGACGGTCAGGGCGCTGCGGTCGTCGAGGGCGCTGGTCGGCTCGTCGACGAGAAGCACGGGGCGCCGGGCGAGCAATGCTCTGGCGAGGGCGAGACGCTGCCGCTGCCCGCCCGACAGGCTCGTCCCCGCTTCCGCCACCCTCGCGTCGAAGCCTCCGGGGATCGCCCGGATCTCGTCGAGCACACCGGCTGCGGCGCACGCATCCTCCAGCGCCTCCTGTCCGGCGTCGAACAGATCGACGTTGTCCCTGATGGTCCCGGTGAACAGGACGGGGTGCTGGGAGACCACGGCGACATCGCTCGGGCGGAGCGGGCGCCCGTCGAGCTCGACCGTTCCCGCCGTGGGCGGGAGGAAGCCGAGGACGAGGTCGAAGAGCGTGGACTTGCCCGCACCGGAGGGGCCGGCGATCGCGTGCACCTCGCCACGCCCGGCACGGAGGTCGACCCCGCGCAGGACATCGTGATCGGTGCCGGGGTATCGGTACGACAGGCCGGAGATGCGGAGCACGTCTCCCCCGCCGGTCACCGCCCCGGTCTCGGGTTCCTCGATGCGCTCGATCTCCGTCGCGACCCGTGCGGACCGACGGAACGCACCGAGGGCCGCCAGCCCGGGAACCGCCGTGAGCCCGAGGAATCCGGCATGCCAGTGGCGCGAGAGCTCACGTACCGGTCGGAACGCCTCCGAGGAGAGCAGGAGCAGGGTGTACACCTCGATGGCCGGTGGCTGTCCGGTCATCACGGACACGACGGCCAGCCCGGCGGCGACCACCACTCCGGCCTGCACCGCGAAGTCGGTAATCGCCGTCTCGGCGAGCGACGATCGCATGACGCGTTCCGTGGCCACGCGCAACGACTCCGACCTCGCCTGCAAGCGCTCACGGGTCGCGGGGACATCGCCCAGCGCCCGCAGCGTCGACATCCCCCGGAGTGCCTCGAGCATGTCGCCGCTGAGAGCCTCGTAGCTGTCCCAGTGGTCGAACCCGCGCCGGGCGAGCATCCGCTTCCAGGCCAAAGGGCCCAGCACCGCGAGCAGGATCCCCGCGGCGACGCACAGCGCGATCACGGGCGACAGCACCGCGACGAGGCACACCGCGATCAGGCTGCCGACCACGAGCTGCGCCACCGCAGGGATGTACTTTGACACATAGGCGTCGGTGCCGTCGATGCCGTCGCCGAGCGCGAGCTGGGTCGAGCCGTCGCGGAGGCGGGTATCGTGCAGTCGTTCCGGCACCAGCGCCGCGGCGACGGCCGCACCTCGGAGATCTCCCCTGACCCGCCCTCCGAGGCGGGCGGCGGCATCGCCCTGCGCGAGCGTCAGCAGCATCCGCGCCACCCCGATCGCGAGGATCCCGCCGATGCCCGCCACCGCGCCGGCCGTGTCACCGCGCACGAAGGCGGCGAGAGACCACGCGAGGGCGAGCGCCTGCGCGAGGTGCGTCGCGAACACGAGGAGGAGGAGCAGGATGCTCATGGACAGGAGCCAGGGGTGCCGTCGCGCTTCGCGCCACAGCTCGGGGACGATCATCATTGTGCACCTCCGCGGGAGTCGAGGACGGCGATCGCGTGGAGGATCCACCGGTCCCCCGTCGAGGAGAAGCCGGAGACCGGGCGCGTGCGCCTGTCTCCGGTGAGAGCGGCCTCGTAGCAGAGGCGTGCAGCGGCGAGATGGGCGCTCCAGAGGGTGGCGCCGACGATCGTCGAGGGTGCCCTGCTCGGCACGGACCAGGAGCGCACTTCGGTCGCACCGCGCACCCAGCCCTGTCCGGAGGCGCGGGCGACGCGCTCGACCTCGGTGGTCGGTGAGCCCCCGATCCGATCGGCGAACTCCGAGATGGCGGGCGAGCGTCGCGTGCCGAGAGCCTGCACAGCAGCGGCGTGCGGGGTCGGCACGTGCGGGATCCCGACGGCGGCGAGCGGGATCTCCGGCGCGAGTCCTCGGCGCATCCAGGCGTCGGCATCCGCAGCCCGGGGGACGCCGAGCATCTCCCGCAGCCGCTTCGAGGGACCGACCTGCACGGGCCCGGCGCGCTCCCCCAGCAGGAATCGCACGGCGGCGACCGCGTAGGCCGCATCCGCGATCCACAGGGGCCACGCCCGGTGCCGGTAGCGGCCGAACGACCGCCCCGGCAGCACGGTGAACACCAGGCGTGCGGTGCCGTCGTCCGATGCCGGCGACGGCCATCCGTCCGCACGGTCGGATGCGAGGACGCGACGATGGAAGACCCCTTCCTGGTCGACCGTCCAGCGCACACCGGTGGGGTCGATCAGGTGGGTCTGCACCGGATAGCACGCTCCGGCCGAGGGGACGGGGCGCCGACGGATGCGGGTGGCCGAGCCGTCGGCATCCCGGTGGTACTCCCCCGGGTGCCACAGGGCGTCGACGAGCTCTGACACCCCGCGGTGAGGTTCGTCCGCGACGGCGCCGACCCGATCCCAGGCGTTCGCGCGCGGCCCCGGCGGCAGGGGACCTGCGGGCATGCGCGAGGTCAGCGCCTCGTCGAGCGGGGCAGGAAGGCCGCGGCTCTCGCGGCGTGTGCGATCCATGACGGACCTCACATGTGCGGAGCCGGGAGGAGCGTGAAGTCCTCTGGGCCGCCGGTCCAGGTGGTGCGCCAGCCGCGCTCCTCGGCCGCCTCGCGGAACCGTGGCATTCCGAGGTACGAGAACGCCGCCGGGGCGTTGGGCACGAGTCCGGTCACGATCGAACGCACCACGCGCAGGTCGGTGCGTCGCACGTCGGAGGTCGTGAGGTCGCGGGTCA
This sequence comes from Microbacterium sp. Cr-K32, assembly GCF_000708345.1. Lineage (NCBI taxonomy): Bacteria > Bacillati > Actinomycetota > Actinomycetes > Micrococcales > Microbacteriaceae > Microbacterium > Microbacterium sp. Cr-K32. Next base: position 72,413 of record NZ_JARD01000009.1, read on the forward strand.
GGACGCGGTGACCGCGATCGCGCAGACGCCCGTACACCTCGTCGATCGTGACCGGGTCCACCGCACTCAGCGGACGCACGCCCTGCGCGGGCGACTGGAACCGCCGGGCCTCGTCGTGCACGCTCGGGTCGAGCCACACCTGCACGTGCGCGCCGAGGTCGATCACATTCTCGAACTGCGGCCCGGCCGCGGCGAGGTAGTCGGCGTGCGGACGGAAGTCGAGGGTGAGGCCCTTCGCCATCAGTCCCGCAGCGACCGCGCGGAACACCCATCCGTCGTCCGTCGTGCATCCCTGCGTGTAGATCCAGGTGTGCACCGCTTCGAGCACGGCCTTCCGCGCGGCCCGCGCCGGGTCGAGCGAGGCCGAGAAGCCTGCGGCGTAGAGCCCGCGCTCCTCGTCGTGCACGAGCGCGCCGATCGCGGGAGCGAACTCCGAGGGCATCGCCACCAGCCACACCCGCAGGCTGCTCCCCTGAAGATCGTCGAGCAGGCCGGGGACCGTGGCCGGATCGATGCCGAACGTCGGTCCGTCCAGGTGCCACCACACCTCGAGCGCATCCCGCTCGATGACCTCGATCACCCCGCGGTCGCGGGCGTCGTCGAACCCTGCGCCGGTCGCGATGCCGGCGTAGTTCAGATGGTGTGTCCGCGGCAGCGCGCGGAACCGGGACTGCCGCCAGTTCAGGTGCACGAGAGAGTCCGGCACCCACACCGAGCCACCGTCGATCTCGTCGCAGCGTGCCCAGAGCGTCGGTGTGGAGGGGAGCAGACGCTGGTACGCGAAGCCGGGGCGTGCGAGCTGCCAGTCGGCGAAGCGCGGCAGATCGGACTCGTCGATGACGCTCTCCCCGTCGGCGCGCAGCTCGTCGGCGGTGCTGACACGGAGCTCGCCGCGAGGCAGCTCATCGGGCAGCCAGTTGCCGCAATACCGCTCCACGCCCTCGCCGATCGCGGCGATGCGCGCCTGAGCGGGGTCGCCGAACGATGTGCCGAGCGAGACTCGATCGGCGGGCCACTCGCCGAGGATCCGGGCGTCGGCCACGGATGCCGTCAAGGCCAGGTACCGGTCTGGGGCGCCGATCGGATGCGGCACCTCCCGCACCGAGCGGATGATGCCGGCTTCGGCGTCGACCAGCGCCTCGGCCGACAGCGTCGCGCGCGCTGTGCGGCGGTGAAGGTTGTCGTGCACGCTCATGCTGTCCTCTCGTACCGCCAGCGGCCGGTCTCGGGTTCGAAGGCGGATCTGGTCCGGCGGCTTCGCGACGACGCCGGTGCAGGGAGCGCGGATGCCGTGGTCGGCAGTCCGGTCTCGGCGAGCCAGGAGTCGAGTACGCCGCCGATGCCGCCCGCACTGCGCAGCCGGGAGCGGACATCGTCGTCGTCGATGTCCGCGGCCAGTCGGTGTCCCCACGGACCGTCGACCAGGTGGACGGGGCCCTGCCAGGCGGCCGCGAGCCGACCGGCATGCGTGAAGAAGAAGTCGTGATCGCCGCGGATGAGCAGCAGCGGTGCCCGGAGCGCCCCGTAGGCACGGTCCAGGTCGACGGCCGGAGCAGACCAGAGGCGTCGCCATCCGGACAGGACCTCGGAAGACCACCCCCACTCGTCGGCGGCCCGATGCACGCCCACGTCGGATGCCCGCCGGACACGGGCCGAGAGCTGCTCGTCCGACAGCGGCGCCAGAGAACGCGGGCCGCGGCCGTGCTGGTGCCACCACCCGATCCGGTCGCGCAGCTGGGGACGCCCGTTCTCGTCCCACGCGGTCTCGGCGAGCCCGAGCGCCGGCACCTGGAGCACCAGGGCCTCGACGACGACGGCCCTGGCCGCTTCGAGTGCGGTGTGCGCGGCATACGAGCCGCCGGACAGCACGAGCGGGAGCCCGGGGCTCTCGGCCCTGACCTGCTCGACCACCGCGCGCCCGTCGCTGCGTTCCGCGAGGTAGGGGCGCCATTCACCGTCGGAGGAGTGGCGTCCGCGCACGTCATGGATCACGCAGCGGTAGCCCCGCCCGACCCAGGCGCGTGCGGTGTCGCCGTGTCGCCAGGCGCCGTATGGCGTACGGATGAGCACGACGCCGCGAGGTTCCGCGGGTTCCCAGACCCAGCCGCGCAGCAGGGCGCCGTCTTCCGCGAGCACGGCATGAGGGCGGGCATCGCGCGGCGGCGTCATCGGATCACCCGGCGCGGGGCCGCGGGGAAGGGCAGCACCGTGTGCGCGCTCACGGAACCGGTTGAGGGAACGACCTTCCAGAGCGTCGTCCGCAGCCGGTCGAGTTCTGCGCCCTCCTGCGCCCACGCGAGGACGGTGTGCAGCAGTCGGGCGAGCACGAGCGCTCTGGTCGCGTCGTCGAGCGCGCCAGGGGTGAGCGGACGCGCCCGCTGCCAGGCCTCGGTCGACGCGGGCGCGCTGCTCGCGGCCACCCGTCGCGCGGCCACCTGCACGGAGGTGGGGTCGCCGGGGTCGACGGCGAGCGGATCGATCAGCACGACCTCGCCCTCCCGGTGCACGCGGAGCCACGCGGTGCCCCGCTCCGGAAGCCGATCGAGCTCTGCCCAGCGGCGGCGGCCGGAGGCGTCCTCGGCATAGGCGACCACGAGGGCGGCGTGCTCGGACGGTGCCGCCTCCGGATCCAGGACGGCGACCCGGGCGCCCCAGGCGGCGAGCACGCGCTCGAGGTCGAGCACGAGCGGACCCGTTCCGAGGAGGCAGACGTCGCGGCGCTCCTGCGGCCAGCGGTGAAGGGCATCGGCGGACTCGCGTTCCTGCACCTCGAGCGTCAGCCGGTCGAGTGCGGTCGAGCGCTCTCCGTGGGCCCCGCTCTCGAGGGCCTCGACCAGAGCGGCGGCCGGTGCGTCGACCAGGACGAGTCGTCCGGTGCGCAGACGGATCCGGGGGCGGCCGTCGGCACCGACGACGAGATGCGCCCCGGTGTCGGGGAGCGGCAGGATGCGGGGTTCGGAAGTCATGGTGTCTCTCGGTGAGGGGTCCGGCCGGGCGCGAACGCCCGGCCGGACGGGAGTGCGCTCGAAAGCGCGACGGAAGGATCCGCGATCAGTCGAACGGGTTCTCGACCAGGGCGTTCGAGTGCGATGCCGACAGGTGCGCCAGCTGCTCGGACTCTTCGATCTCGGCGAGGATCTGCTTTTCCATTTCGTTCTCCTTCTGTGAGGGGTCCGCCTCGCGGGGTGCGGGGCGGTGTCCACGGTGAGTGAACACTGACGACCCTAAATGATAATGATTCTCAATATCTACTAGGATCGCTGACATGTCCTCCTCCATCCCCCTCCTCGCCGCTGATCACCGGGCCGGAGTCGTCTACGAGATCCATGACGGTTCCCGGCGTGTCGCCGTCGCCGACAGCTGGCTCGCCGAGCATGCGGGCTTCCTGCGGCTTCCCGCCGGATCATCCGGCCGCTGGGCGTTCGCGGACGACCGCGGCGGTGCGCTGGTCATCGCAGACGCGGACTCCGTACGACGCGTCCCGATCGCCATCCCGGCGGAGCATCTGGCCTGCGATCCGAGCGGACGCCACGTGGTCGTCACCTCCGGTCTGGGCATGAACGAGGAAGCCTGGACCGACCTGGTGTCCGTCGTCGATCTCGCGACCGACTCCTCCGTGCGCTTCCGCGTGCGCACCGGCGAGCCCGGCGTCGTGGTCGCCCCGGATCAGGCCACGGGAGAGCCGATGATCGTGCTCCGCCATCGCGAACCCGGAGCCGTCGAGGCGCTGCCCCTCGCGACGGCGCTCGAGGTCGGAGCGCACGCACCGGTCCTGCGCGGGCACGTCATCGACGACCTCGCTGCAGACGGACACGGCGACGTGGTGGACCCCGCTTCCGGCATCATCGGCATCGCGACGAGCCGCGGTCTGGAGCGCTTCATCGTCGACGGTGGAGTTCCCCGCGCCATCGGCATCGTCCCGTGGCCCGTCGCAGGACGCGCGTACTACCTGCGCCTCGCGGGCGACACCGGGCGCGCCACCGGCATCGTCCGCGGAGGACCGGCCTCTCCCGGATCGTGGGCGGAGTGGACCAACACCTTCGTCGATATCGACCTCGCGTCGGGAGCCTCCCGCACCGTGCCGCTGCCGCCGGGGCTCGCCTTCCGTTTCGCCCTCGCCACGGGCGTCGCAGCCGTCTCCGTCATCCATCCCGACGGGGATGTCGTGATCGTGATCGATCGGGAGGACGCGCGCATCGCGCGGATCACCCCGATCCCGGCGATGACGCACCCGCCCCGCGCAGGACGATTGCCGTGGGACGGCGTCGACGGCCGCCCCGCACAGCGCCGGTCCATCGCGATCGACCCCGGCACCGGAACGATCGCCGTCACCAGCGGCGGAGACGGCACGATCCACCTCGTCGACGACAGCGGCATCTCGACCATCGAGCTCCCCACCCCACTCGACGAGGGCGGGCACCTGCTGTGGGCCGGTGCCGACCACCGCATCGACGATCTGGTCGGCCGATGAGCGCTCGCCGATCCGTGCTCGATGACGCCCTCGCACGTGCGGAACGTCACGGTCGACCGGGTCTTCCCGTCGGGGGATTCATCCTGGGTCGGGCCGACGGTCGCTCTCGTCGCGGTATCCACCGCCTCGACGGCACGACCGTGATCGAGCCCGACGGGCACCTCCATCGGATCTTCCCGTCGCCCGACCGTCGGCGCATCGCCGTCGAGTGGGCGCCCACCGCCGACGAGAACGCCGTCCTCGGCATCGTCGATGCCCACGGAGGCACCCTGCAGCTGCACCCCGACATCCGTCTGCGCTACGACACCGTGCTCTGGGCACCCGACTCGCGCAGCCTCGACGTCGTCGCGAGCCGCGACCGGATGCTCGTGACCCTGGACCTGCAGACCGGCGAGCAGCGGGCGGCCGCTCTCGAGGCCGATGCACGACTGCGACTGTTCCCCGGCGGGGAGAGCGGCTTGCGCGCCCTCAGCTCGGGTTCGCGAGGCACGACGCTGACCGACCGGGGCACCGGAGCATCGCTGGGTCGCTGGCCGGCGCTCCTGCGGGCCTCCCCTCTCGGCACCGGCGTGCTGGTGTGGCACGACCGCGGGCTCGATGCCGTGCCGAACGTCGGTGCCGGAAAAGACGCCGCCGGAAAAGACGATGCCGGAAAAGACGCCGCCGGAAAAGACGATGCACTCTGGCGCTGGCACGATCCCGACGCGCTGATCGTCGATGTCGCGGTGCATGATGACCGCGTCGTCGTCCTCGCCGTCGCCGACGGGCGCAGCGTGCTCATCGACCTGGTCGACGGTGTCGAGGTCGCGCGCATCGAGGCCGCGTCGAGCTCCTCCGATGCGCTCACCACCACGATGATCGGCGTCGACGACGGCGTGCTGCGTCTCGGCGTCGAGGGCCCGCTCACTCCCCCTCGCCTCCTGCAGCGCGAGCGCCGGGGGACCGTGGTGGTGCCGGCCGCTGCCGTGCGGCCCCTCGGCACGACCGTCCGCCACGACATCCGCGCCGACGACGGCGTGATCCTGACCGTCCACGTGACCTCTCCCCCGGGAACGGAGGGTCCGCTGCCGCTGATCCTGACCTGCTACGGCGGGTTCGGCGTGCCGCACCTTCCACTCTTCGAGCCGACTGTGCCCGCCTGGGTCGAATGCGGCGGAGCGTACGCCGTCGCGCAGCTCCGCGGTGGTGGCGAGCGCGGAGCTGCGTGGCGCGAGGGGGGCCGCGGCAGGAGCAAGCACCGCACGATCGCCGACCTCGCCGACATCGCGCGCGGACTCATCGAGGCCGGGATCACGCGACCCGACCTCCTCGTCCTCGCCGGGGCCTCTCTGGGCGGGGTCGTCGCAGCCGGGTGTGCGATCGCGCACCCGGAGCTGTGCGCGGGATTCGTCACCACCGCCGCTCCCCTCGATCTGCTCCACCTGGACGATCATCCGCTCGGTGCACGCTGGCGAGCGGAGTTCGGCGATGACGGCACCCGCGAATCGCGCGCTCACCTCCGGGCCCTGTCTCCGCTGGCGCAGGCCGAAGCCCTTCCGGCCGGTGCCCGGATCCCCTCCTATCTCGGCGTCGTACTCGGTGAGGACACCCGAGTGCGCGCTCGCGACACGCACCGGATGGTCGAGGCGCTACGACGAGCTGGCGGGTCCGCCCGGCTCTGGACGGCTTCGGGGGCAGGACACGGTGCGAACGAGTCCGCCGCTCTGCACGAGCTGGGACTCACCGTGCTGGACTTCGCGGCCGAATACACGACCGAATACACGACCGAATCCACGATGGGACGTGCCCGATGAGCGAATCCACCGGAGCCCTCACCGGGACGGACACACGGCGCACCCCCGTTCGGCGCATCCCGCGCCTTCGTCGGCGCACCGGCGGCCGCGTCGGCTTCCGGCGGATGCTGCCCGTCGGCCCGACCGTGACGACGATCACGGTGCTCGCTGTGCTCGTCCTCATGCTCTCGGCCGCCACCGGACCCGTCACGGTCTCGCCCCTCGATGCCGCGAAGATCGTGATCGGCCATCTGGCCCCCGGCATGCCCTGGATGTCCGACGGCACCCTCACGCCGTTGCAGGATCAGGCCGTGTGGCAGTTCCGGGTGCCGCGGTCGCTCCTCGCCGCGCTCTCGGGCGCAGGTCTCGCTCTCGCCGGGGCGATGATGCAGGCGGTCGTGCGCAACCCGCTCGCCGAGCCCTACATCCTCGGCGTCTCCTCCGGCGCGAGTGTCGGCGCCGTGCTGGTGATCGTGTCGGGCGGCGCGACGTTCCTCGGGCTCTCGATGAGCGGGGCGGCGTTCGTGGGCGCGATGGTCGCCTGCATCCTCGTGGCCATGCTCGCGCGCATCCGCGGAGAGCTGTCTCCGACCCGCATGATCCTCGCCGGCGTCGCACTGGGCGCTCTGTTGAGCGCGGTGACCAGCTACCTCACGCTCACCACCGATGCCCAGAACGTCGTCAGCGTGATGTTTTTCCTGCTCGGCAGCGTGTCGGCCGCCGACATGTCGTCGCTGCTGATCCCCGCGGTCGCACTCGCCGTCGCCTGCATCGCGGTCTTCGGGCTCTCGCGGTCGATGAACGCGCTGCTCGCCGGTGACGAGTCCGCGATGGCGGTCGGCGTACGAACGACCCGGCTGCGTGGGCTGCTGCTCGTGCTCGCCTCGCTCCTGACCGGTGCGATCGTGGCCGTGAGCGGCGGCATCGGCTTCGTCGGCCTCGTCGTGCCGCACATGGCGAGACTCCTGGTCGGGTCGGATCATCGTCGGATGCTGCCGATCACGGTCCTCGGCGGCGCGCTGTTCCTCATGGTCGCCGACCTGCTGGCCCGTACGGTCGCGATGCCGACCGAGATCCCCCTCGGAATCCTCACCGCGTTCGTCGGTGCCCCCTTCTTCCTGTGGTTGATGCGCAGTGGCGGCGAGCGCGCGGGGTTCGACCGATGAGCGTGCTGTTCGACGGCGTGAGCGTCGCACGCGGCGGTCGCACCGTGCTGCACGGCATCGACCTCGAGGTCGGCACCGGGCGCATCGTGGGACTGCTCGGCCCCAATGGCAGCGGCAAGTCCACGCTCCTGCGCGCGCTCTTCACGGGTCAGCGTCCGCACACCGGGCGCGTCCTGATCGACGGCGCCGACGTGTCGCAGCCGGCCCCGCGCGCCCTCGCCCGCACGGTGTCGGTCATGCTGCAGGACTCCCCTTCCGAGTTCGACCTGACCGTGCGGGAGACCGTGCTCGTGGGCCGTTCGCCGCATCGTCCGCCCTTCAGCCGGGACACCGCGGAGGATCAGCGCATCGTGGACGAGGCTCTGCGCACCGCCGACGTGCACGACCTCGGCGACCGCCTGGTCCGTTCGCTCTCGGGCGGTCAGCGCCAGCGGGTGATGCTCGCCCGCGCTCTCGCGCAGAGCGGCGAGATCCTCGTGCTGGACGAACCGACCAACCACCTCGACATCGCGCACCAGCTCGACCTGATGCGCGTCGTGAGCGGACTCGGCACGACCGTGATCGCGGCCCTGCACGACCTCAACATCGCCGCGGCGTTCTGCGACGAGGTCGCCGTGCTCGACGAGGGCCGACTCGTGGCCTTCGGTCCGCCCGACACGGTGCTCACCCCGGCGCTCGTCGATGAGGTCTTCCACGTCACCGCCCGCATCGCCGTCGAGGTCGACACCGGGGCACGCGCGATGACCTTCCATCCCCGAGAGCCCGTCGGCCGCTGATCCCCCGGCATCCGAACTCATACCCCCACCCCGCACCAACGAAGGAGAACACGAATGACACCCCGTACCCGAACCACCCGTCTGCTGGCCGCCGTCACCGTCGGCCTGGGCGCGATCGCCCTCACCGCATGCGGCGGTGGGGTCTCGAACGGAACGGCACCCGCCGCCTCCGGTGAGGCGGTGACGATCGAGAACTGCGGCCGCACGGTCGAGATCCCGTCCACGCCCACCGCCGTCGTCGGGCTGCACCCGTCGCAGACCGAGCTGCTGCTGCGTCTCGGCCTCGCCGATGCGCTCGTCGGCCAGGCCCAGGCCACGACCCAGAAGCTGGCCTCCGACGTCGCGGACCTCGCCGCCGAGGTGCCGGTCATCGGCGGTGACGCCCCTCCGAGCCGAGAAGAGCTCCTCGCCGTCGAACCCGACTTCGTCTACTCGCCCACGACGTACGAGTTCACTGCCGAGCAGGGATTCGCCAGCATCGAGCAGCTGGCGGAAGCCGGGGTCGCCGCGTACACCGCGACGGGCGGCTGCTTCGACCGCCGTATGGAGGGCACGGTCGACGACCTCTTCACCGACCTCGAGAACCTCGGCGCGATCTTCCACGTGGAAGACGAGGCGGACGACCTGATCGCGTCGTCGCAGGCCGAGCTCGCCACCGTGGACACCGCGATCGAGGGACAGGATCGCCCCCGCGTCGCGCAGGTCTTCATCGAGGGGACCACCCTCACCGCCATCGGCGCCGGCATCGAGTACGACATCCTGCAGCGCGCCGGTGCCGACAACGTCTTCACGCCGGAAGACCCCGCGTTCGCCGACTTCTTCGCCGCCGAGATCACCCCGGAATCCCTCGCCGCCGAAGCACCCGACGCGCTCGTCTTCGCGGTGTCCGACCCCGCTCACGAGGCGGCGGTCCGCTCCTACCTCGCCGCGACCTTCCCCGACATGCCCGCCGTGCGCGACGGCCGCCTGATCGCGGTGCCCTCGACCGATCTGTTCCCCGGCACGCTCGGCAACGTCTCGGCGGTCCGGCTGATCGCCGAGGGTCTCTACCCCGACGCCGTCTTCGGCTGAGCCGCGTCGGTAGGCACTGCGCCCCGGGGACCTCGGTCTCCGGGGCGCAGACCCTCCGGGCTCGCTGTCAGGCCTGCATCACCGCGAGCACGTTGCCCGCGGGATCGCGGAACCACGCGATGTCCGGACCCCGACCGTTGCCGCGCACGATGCCGCGTTCGTCGGACGGGAATTCCTCATCGCTGTAGATCTTGGTCTGCACGCCCCGGGCGATGAGCTCATCCACAGCGGCGTCGACATCGGCCACCGGGAAGTTCAGGATCGTGAAGCTCGCCGGGGTGTGGTTCGGCTTCGAGTAGACGAGGATCGATCCGCCGCTCGGCAGCCGCAGGTCGAGGAAACCCATCGCATTGCGCTCGACGTCGAGCCCGAGCGCCGTGCCGTAGAACTCCTCCGCCGCGTCGATGTCGTCGACGCTGAATCCGCTGAATGCGTTGTCCGCTGTGAAGGCCGCCATGCTTCCAGCATCCGCCGTCCTCCGCCGATTGTCGAGGCCTTCCTCGAACGCCTTCATCGAGCCCCTTCATCGGCGTCATCCCTCTCCCCCGCGAGGCACCAGCCGTGCCGTGAAGCGGTCGGTCACCCGCAGCGGATCGAACAGCGCCCCGAGCCCGAAGCGCACGAGCAGCGCATGCACACCCAGGCAGATCCCGATCACGATCGCGGTGAGAAGGATGGGGGCGACGGCCTCGACCACGTCCGTCGTCCGCCCGCGCGTCGAGCGCAGGACCGCATCGATGAGGGCGAGGGGCATCATGTGCAGCACGTAGATCGGCAGGGTGCGCTGTCCGATCCAGCGCAGGGGCCGCGCGACCACGTCGACGTGGCGGTCCAGGAGCACGCTGAGCGACACCCCGAACGCCACCGCGATCAGGGCGAGCGCGGGCCACACGCCCGGCAGCAGGCGGATGGCCAGGCCCGCCACGACGGCCAGCGCCGCGACGTACACGGCGGCGAGCGCGACGGTGCTCCACACCCTGACGCTCTTCGCGAACCGTTCGACGACCGCGCGCAGCCGCAGCCCCATGAGGAAGAAGAACAGATTCTGCACCAGCTGCCACAGGTTGCCGAGGTCGGGGATGACCCCGGCCCCGGCGACCGCCGCGATCACGAAGGCGACCGGCAGCACCACGACCGCCGGGATGCGGCGACTCAGTCGACCGATCGCCAGGTACACCGCGAGCGCGAGCAGATACCAGAGGTTCGTCGGGCTGATGGTCAGCTGCGCGAGCAGCTCCCACCCGCTGGTCGCCCGAGCCGTGTCGAAGTCGGGAGCCAGAGCGAGCACGAACGTCTGGATGACGACCCAGACGATGTAGAGCATCGTCAGCCGTGCCGCGCGCCGCCGCCAGGAACTGCCGTCGTCGACGAGCACCGCGCGTGCGGCGAACATCCCGGAGACCAGGAAGAACAGCGGTATCCGCAACGGCAGCAGCTGGGCGTTCAGCGTCGCCCAGGCGTCGGTGACCGGCCCCGCACCCGGGGCCTCGATCGCGTGCTTGGTCACGACGTGCCAGAGCACCACCAGGATGATGCAGATGCCCTTCGCGATATCGGGCCATCCGACGCGTGGCGCGGGAGCCGCCGTCACGACGCCGCGCGCACGAGCCGTGCCACCAGGTCGACGTAGGTCACCCCCGCCGCGGCGAACATCCGCGGCACCTGCGATGCCGCGGTCAGCCCCGGCATCGTGTTGACCTCGTTCAGCACCGGACCGCGGTCGGTCAGGAAGAAGTCCATCCTCGCCACGCCCTCGCATCCGAGGGCATCGAACACGGCGATCGCCGCCCGCTTGAGTGCCGACACCTCACCGGCGTCGAGCTGCGCCGGAACCGTGAACCGCGCGCTGCCGTCGTACTTGGTGGCCGTGTCGAACAATCCCGTCGCGTGGATCTCGAGGGGCGGAGCGGCCCAGCGGATGCCGCCCTTCTCACGCAGCACCGCCACGTCGATCTCACGCCCCCGCACGACCTCTTCGACCAGGATCCGGCGGTCGAAGCGCGCGGCCTCGTGCAGCGCGGCGAGCAGATCCTCCTCCCGCGTCACGAGACCCACACCGTGGCTGGATCCGGACGACACCGGCTTCACCACGACCTCGCCCTCGAACTCCACGTCTCCGATGTCGTCGGCCGAGACCAGGCGACCGCGTGCGGTGCCCAGCCCGACGGCATCAGCCACCAGCTTCGTCGTCCACTTGTCCATGCCGATGGCTCCGGCGCGCAGGCCCGAGCCGACCACACGTACGCCAGCGAGCGCGCACAGCGCCGCGAGGGCACCATCCTCGCCCGGGGCACCGTGCACCGCGGGGAAGACCACGTCGGTCCGCGTGAGCAGCGGAAGGGCGAGGGCGAGCGACTCGGCGGCCGAGCCCCCGTGCGGGCGGCCCTCGACGCGCCAGATCCCGTCACGGTCGATCGTCACGCACGTGACCTCGTGATCGCCCATCCGCAGGGCGGCGGCGACCGCGGCTGCCGATGCCAGCGACACCTCGTGCTCGGCGTTCTGCCCCCCGCCGATGACCAGCACCTTCGTCGTCATGCGACACTCCTCTGCACTCGCGGCCCGATTCCGGTGACGATCGTGTGCGGGATGGTTCCCGCCCACCGCGCCCACTCCTGCACCGACGGCACGGCTCCCCCTTCGGGTCCGAACACGGTTGCGATCGTGCCCCGGGGGAACCGCACGGCGCCGGTGTCGATCACGATCTGATCCATGGACACCCTCCCGACGAGCGGATACCTCACCCCGTCGATCTCCACGCCGGCGCCCGCTTCCCGTTCCCGCGGGATGCCGTCGGCGTACCCGACGCCGACGACGGCCAGGTGCGTCTCCCGATCGGTCACCGCCCCGCCTCCGTAACCGACCGCGGTTCCTTCCGGCACGCGCACGCTGTGCACGACCGGTGCCGTCCAGCGCGCGGCCCCCACCAGCGCGGTCGTCTCCGACGGGTCGATGCCGACGAGTCCCGCCCCGATCCGCACCATGCCGAAATGGGTCGCCGGGTCGGTCAGCGCTCCGGACGTCGCGGCGAGATGCACGAGTACGGGGCCGAGTCCTGCGCGCAGCACGGCGTCGCGCCCCTGTCGCATCCGGAGCACCGCTGCCGCGTTCGCCGCCGGGTCGGCCTCATCGGCGCGCGGCAGGTGCCCCATGACCCCCGTGATCTCGACCCTGCCCCGCCCGGTACGCGCCAGCCGGAACAGCTCGGACCAGTCGTCGAGAGGGCACCCTCCCCGCGCCATGCCGGTGTCGAGATGCAGGTGCACGCGTACCGGATCCCCGGCATCGGCGATCAGTTGACGCAGCTCTTCGACCGAACCGACGGCGATGTCGATGCGGTGCTCCGCGGCGACGTCCGCGTCGACACCTGACGGGTTCAACCAGGAGAGGATCGGCACATCGAGCCCGGCATCGCGGAGCGCGACCGCCTCGGCGACATCGGTCACCCCCAGCCATCCGGCTCCGGCGGCGACCGCGGCCCTGGCCACGACCACGGCCCCGTGCCCATAGCCGTGGGCCTTCACCACGGCCATGATCGGCGCGGCGGTCACGGCCTGCACACGGCGCAGGTTCTCGGCGACGGCACCGGGAAGGGTGTGGAGCGTCGGCGCGTGCAGACGCGAGTAGGTGGTGCGCTCGGTGGCGAGAAGGGTGGTCATCGCTTCGTCCTCGGGTCGGCGGTCGGGTCGGCGAGCATCTCGGGGCATCCGTCGTCGACGGCGTCGGGGCGCAGCTCGTAGTGCCACGACTCGTTCGCGTAGATCTGGCAGAGGCCGTAGCGCGAGCCGCGCTGGGCGAGCCAGTCGAGCGCCGCCCACGGTCCGAGGTCGACCGCATCGCCCGTCACGTGCTCCGAGGTCTCGGGGGTGGCCACCCAGCGGCGCGCCTCTTCTTCTGATCCGTACTGGACGATGGCATCCTGCAGCATCCACTCCTGCAACGCGGGAGAACGCCATCCGCTGTTCACACGGATGGTCACCCCGTCGGCCTCGGCGTCGGAAGCGGCGTGCTGCAGCGCCGCGAGCAGAGCGGGGTCGAGGTTGCCGACGGCGACCCTGTCGACCTCGAAGACCGTGGGCTTGTCATCGTCGAGGATCACACCGTCGGCCTCGGTCGGGGCGACCACCGAGCCGGCGGATCCCCCGGTCGGAACGGGCGTCGGGGCGGGCGAGGGGATCGTGTGCGCCGCATCGGCGAATGCCGCGGATAGCGACTGCTGCACCGCGAACGCGAGGATCACGGCCGCGGCGATCGCGATCAGCGTGACGACGACACGGCGACGGCGACGCACTCGCGGTGGATGGGGGATGGTGCGGGTGTTCATGCTCCCAGTGAAGAAGGGGGCCGGTTGCCGGGGCGTATGCGCTTTTGCATATGCTCGCGATATGCCGCACTGCGTAGGATCGCAGCCATGCGTGTACTGATCGTCGAGGACGAGCCCTACCTCGCCGAGGCGGTACGTGACGGACTGCGGCTGGAGGCGATCGCCGCCGACATCGCCGGCGACGGCGACACCGCGCTCGAACTGCTGAGCATCAACTCCTACGACCTCGCCGTGCTCGACCGCGACGTTCCCGGCCCTTCCGGCGACGACATCGCCCGGTGGATCGTGGCCTCCGGCAGCGGCATCCCGATCCTGATGCTGACCGCCGCCGACCGCCTCGATGACAAGGCGACCGGCTTCGAGATCGGCGCGGACGACTATCTCACGAAGCCGTTCGAGCTGCGCGAACTCGTCCTGCGCCTGCGCGCCCTCGACCGTCGCCGTCAGCGCAGCCGGCCGCCCGTGCTCGAGGTCGCGGGGCTGCGCCTCGACCCCTTCCGTCGCGAGGTGTACCGCGACGACCGCTACGTCGCTCTGACGCGCAAGCAGTTCGCGGTGCTGGAAGTGCTGGTCGACGCCGATGGCGGAGTGGTCAGCGCCGAGGAGCTGCTGGAGCGCGCCTGGGACGAGAATGCCGACCCGTTCACCAACGCGGTGCGCATCACGGTGTCGTCGCTGCGCAAGCGCCTGGGCGAGCCGTGGCTGATCTTGACGGTGCCCGGCGTCGGGTACCGGATCGGGACGGACGCCGATGCGTAGACGCCGCGGGATGAGCGCCCGCCTCAAGCTCACCCTCAGCTATGCGGGGATCGTGCTGGTGTCGGGACTCCTGCTTCTCGCCGCCGTGGCTCTGTATCTGCTGCGGTACGTGCCGGACGTGCAGATCCCCTACTTCGAGGTCCGCGTGCCGAACCGCTCCGACCTGATCCGGGCGTTCGTGCCGGTCGCCTCCACCGTCATGGTCGTGCTGCTCGCCCTGGGCCTGGGGGGCGGATGGCTGCTCGCCGGACGGATGCTGGCGCCGCTGGAGCGCATCGGCGACGCGGCGCGGCTCGCCGCGCAGGGATCGCTCTCCCATCGGATCGCTCTCCCCGGCCCCCGCGACGAGTTCCGCGACCTCGCCGACGTCTTCGACTCGATGCTCGAACAGCTCGAGGCGCACGTCGCGGAACAGCAGCGATTCGCCGCCAACGCCTCGCACGAACTGCGCACACCTCTCGCGATCTCGCAGACGCTGCTCGAGGTCGCGCACGACGACCCGGAGCGCGACGTCGACGAGCTGATCTCACGCCTGCAACAGGTCAACACCCGCGCGATCGACCTCACCGAGGCACTGCTGCTGCTCAGCCGGGCGGACCGACGAACGTTCACCCGCGAGATCGTCGATCTGTCGCTCCTCGCGGAGGGAGCAGTCGAGGCGCTGGTGCCCCTCGCGGATCGTCGCGGTGTCGCCGTGGAGGTGGGCGGCGTACCGGCACCGGTGCTCGGCTCCGCCGCCCTCCTGCCGCAGCTGGTGACGAACCTCGTGCTCAACGCGATCGTGCACAACCTGCCGTCCGGCGGAGCCGTCGCCGTGCGCACCCACTCGATGCCCCATGCGGTCGCGCTGGTCGTCGAGAACACCGGCGAGGTGCTCCCCGCCCACCGCGTGGCGACGCTCGTCGAGCCATTCCAGCGCGGAGCCGAGCGCACCCGCAGCGACGATCATGCCGGAGCGGGGCTCGGCCTCGCGATCGTCGACCGCATCACCCAGGCGCACGGCGGCACTCTGGTGCTCACCCCGCGCACGGACGGCGGCCTGATCGTGACGGTGTGGCTCCCGCATCCCTACCCGGTGGAGCCTCCCGCCTGACCGCACGCCGGTCGGTCGTGGTTCACGCCCTCCCGTTCACGTCCCGGGTCCGGTGCCCCTCGGGTCCACCCCGGTTCACGTCCCCTCGGCCGAGGCCCTCACGTCCGCCCGGTTCAGATGTCGGAGGATTTCACGGATGTCGGGCCGGTAGGCGGTCTCCCGCCCTACATCCGTGCATCCTTCCGACGGGTGAACCGAACGCCCGACCAAATACCCGAACCAGATACCCGACGCGACGCCGAAGACGAACCGGATGCCGCTCGACTCAGGCCACGCGGGGGTCGCGCGTCGCGGCGAGCTCTCGGCCGTAGGTGCGAGCGTCGGCCTCGGCGTTCTCCTTGAGCTCGCGCGCCGTGTCGGCGAAGGCGTCGAGGGCCGGGTTCACGCCGACCAGGGTGAACGGACGCTGCACGACGCGCAGGTCGAGGCCCCAGACGTCTTCGAGCACGCGGCGCAGCCACCCGGTCGAGTGGTCCCAGCCCTCCTTGGGCGAGCCGGCCGCGTAGTTGCCGCCGAGGACCGTGACCAGCGTGGCGGGCTTGCCGTTCAGCGCAGTGCCGGTCGGGTCGATGCGCGCGTCGGTGTAGGCCAGGTCGAACCAGGTCTTGAAGTGCTGCGAGACGCCGTAGTTGTACAGCGGCACCGCGAACAGGAGCGCGTCGGCGCCGATCAGCTCATCGGCGAACTGCGAGGCGAGAGCGCGGGCATCGTTCTGCGCGGGAGTGCGCTGGGCCGCGTCGACGAAGCCGCCGGTCACGGCATCCGCCCAGGCGGTCGCGGGCACCGGGTCGCTCGCCAGGTCGCGGCGGGTGACCGTGGAGTCGGGGTGGGACGCGGTCCACTCGGCCTCGACGAGGTCGGCGAGCGCTCGGCTGGCGGACGACGCGGGAAGGATGCTGGCATCCAGGCGGAACAGGGACATGGGCCTACCTCTCGTTTTCGTAGTCGCTAGGTTTTTCTTAGCGGCAGTGATTAACGTAGCACGATAGGATGAGGGCATGGCCGAGGTCGACGAAGAGCGTCAGGTGTGCGACGTTGCCGTCACACTCGCCTTCAGCGTGCTCGGAAAGCGGTGGAACGGCATGATCGTGTCGTCGCTCGGCGGGGGTCCATCGACCTTCGTCGCTCTGCGTCGGGCCGTCGCCGGAATCAGCGACACCGTGCTCTCCGACCGCCTCGCCGAACTCGCCGAGGCCGGACTCGTGGCCCGCACGGTCGACGCCGGCCCGCCTGTGACCGTGTCGTACGCACTCACGCCCGCAGGGGAAGGACTCCTGCCGATCCTGAACCAACTCGGGCAGTGGGCCTCGGCGAATCTCGCCGCGCGCGCCCACTAAGACGTTTCATCCGTCTGCCACCCGCATGACCGATCAACGGATGCATGCGAACACACCGAGTAACCCTCATGCATCCGGGGTCTCCTCATGCAGGTGGAAGCCCCACACCCGTCACCAGGGGCTGGGCTCGTAGTCCTTCAGGAACACGCCGTGGATGTCTTCGCCGGCCTCGCCGCGCACGATCGGGTCGTACACGCGGGCGGCGCCGTCGACCAGATCGAGCGGGGCATGGAAGCCCTCCTCGGCGAGGCGCACCTTCGTGTAGTGCGGACGCTCGTCGGTGATCCAGCCGGTGTCGACGGCGGTCATCAGGATGCCGTCCTTCTCGAGCATCTCGCCCGCGCTCGTGCGTGTGAGCATGTTGAGAGCAGCCTTGGCCATGTTCGTGTGGGGGTGGCCGGGGCCCTTGTAGCGGCGTGAGAACTGGCCCTCCATGGCCGAGACGTTCACGACGTACTTGCGGTGCGCATCGGACGCGGCCATCGAGGTGCGCAGACGGCTGATCAGCAGGAACGGCGCGGTCGTGTTGGCGAGCTGCACCTCGAGCATCTCGAGCGGATCGACCTGCTCGATCGACTGCACCCAGCTGTTGACGCGGTTCACGTCGGGCACGAGCCCGCCGGCGTCGATCGCTGTGCCGTCGGCGTGCTTCTCGAGCGAGGAGGATCCGGGGGCCATCGCGAGTCGGGCGAGGTCTTCGGCGGTGAGCGCCTGGCCACCCTGCTCGGCGACCGTGCCACCCAGGGCCGCGACCGAGAGGAGCGGATGCGCGTCGACCGAAGCCTGCAACGCCTGCGGGTGCGGGTCGGCCGTGTGCCCGAAGGTCTCCATCTCGGGCAGGGGTCCGTCGGGGAGGGGCTGCAGCTCGGCATCCGCCAGCAGCGAGTACGCCCCCGGCGAGCGGCGCACTGTCTGCGCGGCGTTGTTGATGAGGATGTCGAGCGGCCCCTGCGCGGCGACGGAGTCGGCGAGGCCGATCACCTGGGCGGGATCGCGCAGGTCGATGCCGACCACCCGCAGGCGGTGCAGCCAGTCCGCCGAGTCGGGCAGGGCCGAGAAGCGCCGCACGGCATCGCGCGGGAAGCGGGTCGTGATCGTGGTGTGCGCGCCGTCACGCAACAGCCGCAGCGCGATGTGCATGCCGATCTTGGCGCGGCCGCCCGTGAGCAGGGCGCGCTTGCCGGTGAGGTCGGTGCGGGCGTTGCGCTTGCCGTGGCTGAAGCGGGCGCAGTCCGGGCAGAGCTGGTGGTAGAACGCGTCGACCACGGTGTACGGCTGCTTGCAGATGTAGCAGTTGCGCGGCTTCAGCAGTTCGCCCGCGATCGGGGCGTCGACCACGCTCGTGGCGAGGTCATGGCCGCGGGTCTCGTCGTCGATGCGGTCGGGGGCACCCGTGGCGGTGCGGGCCACCACGGCTTTGTCGGCCTCGGCGATCGCGTCACGGATCTGCTTGCGGCGCACCCGCTTCACGTCTTTGAACATCGCCGCGGTGGCCTGGCGTACCGCGATGAAGTCGGGGTGCTCGTTGTCGATCCGGTGCAGCTCGCGCAGCACGCGCAGCGTGGTGGCGAGATCTTCGGGGTCGACGCCCGGTCCGAGGTCGGGTGCAGCGTCGGAGGGGGCGTCGGTCATTGTGCCGATTTTACGCGAGTGTCCTGGGCATCCGCCCCTCGCCCTCGCCCTCGCCCTCGCCCTCGCCCTCGCCCCCGGTGCCGAGTGCACGGCATGTCGCCGAGCGCACGGCGTATCAACGCCGAAGAGCCGTGCGCTCGGCGAGATCCCGTGCTCTCGACGCACACACGTCCCCCGTGGCGACACCTCGCTAGGCGATGCCCCCGCCGTCGACGACGAGCGCCGAGCCCGTGACGTACGAGGAGTCATCGCTCGCGAGCCACACCACGGCCTGAGCGACCTCGTTCGGCTCACCCATGCGGCGCAGCGGACGATCGGCGGCTTCGGCGAGGAACGCCTTGGTGTCCTGCGCCAGCTGCCGGGCCTCGTCACGCAGCATCCCGGTGTTCACGTCACCGGGGTTGACCGAGTTCACGCGGATGCCGGCGGGGCCGTGGTCGATCGCGAGCGCGCGGGTCATGTTCACGACCGCGCCCTTCGACGCACAGTACGAGATGGCCTGGCCGCCGCCCTTGAGGCCCCAGCCCGATCCGGTGTTGATGATCGAGCCTCCACCCGCCGCCTCCATGACCGGAACGACGTGCTTGCACATCAGGAAGATCGAGCGCACGTTCACGCCGAAGACGCGGTCCCACTCCTCGACGGTCGTCTCGACCGCAGTGGTGCGACGGATGATCCCGGCGTTGTTGAAGACGACGTCCACGCCGCCGAGTTCGGCGAGGGAGGTCGCGATCACCCGCTCGATGTCGGGCTCGCTCGCGACGTCGGCGGCGATCGCGACGGCCGTGCCGCCGGTCGCGCGGATCTCCTCCGCTACGGCTTCGGCCGCATCCGCGTTCAGGTCGACGACGGCGACGGCCGCGCCCTCGGCGGCGAGCGCGAGCGACGTGGCGCGACCGATGCCGCCGGCGCCGCCGGTGACGATGGCCTTCTTGTTCTCGAGACGCATGGGGTGTCCTTTCGGGTTCGTTCAGACTGGGGGTCAGACAGGAGATGGTCAGACGGAGATCAGTTCGGGCGCATTCACGGCGTAGAGGCTGCGGGTGCCGACGCCGGTGATGATGCGGACGTGCCCGGCGAGTCTCGCATCGAGTTCCGGGTCGCCGGTGTCGACGAGGAGCGGGCGTCCGTGCAGGTCGATGAGCTTCTGCTCGGGGGCGACGACGAGGAGCGGGTCGTCGCCGAGGGCGCGCAGCACAGACGCCGAGAGCTGTTGATTGCCGCGCCCGAGCAGGAATCCCTGCCCGCCGATCACGGTGACGACAGCCTGCGCGGGGCCCTGGGCGATCTGGTCGAGCAGCTCCTGCTCACTCGCCCCGCGGACGAGGATGGCACCGTCGAGAACGACGTCGACGCCGAGTGGCGATCCTTCGACGCCGAGCTGCCGGGTGATCTCGGCGATCGTGCCTCCGGGGCCGAGGAGATAACGCACGCCCGGTCGCATGCGGGAGACGGCCCCGCGAGCCGCGGCCTCGACCGCGGCCGCTTCGGTGACCGGCGTCGGCGCCTTGCGCGCCTGCGTGCGGCCCGAACGATGCGGTACCCGGAGCATTCCATACAGCGTGGGGTCGACGCGAGCACGCCGCATCGCGGCCTCGTCGATGTCCAGCACCTCGCGCTCCTCGGTCGGGAGGCCCTCGTGGTCGACCCAGTCCGCGGCGATCGATCCCGCCGCCCGCGGACTGACCGCGAACACGGACGAGTACATCTTCACTCCTGCCGGAACTCCGAGGACCGCCGGCAGACCGAGCCGCGGCGTACGCGTGCCCGATCCGCCCTGACCGTGCACCTGTCGGGAGTTTTCGGCCTCGAACGCAGATCCGTCGTCGCCTCTCCCGCCATCCACCCTTTCACCCCACGGATGCCCCACGGCACCGAGCCCCGAGACCGCGTCGCGCAGGGTGCCGTCGCCACCCACGACGAGAATCAGATCTGCCCCTGCCGCGGCCAACGCTGCGACCGCACGCGACGTATCCGCCGCCTCCGTCACCCCCGCCGCCTCAGGCGATCCCGCCGAGCCCGCATCACGCGCGCCCACCCCGACGACGCGCGACACGAGTCCCGCTGCACGCACCGCGTCGGCCCCCATCGCACCGGCGACGGTCGCGACCACGAGTCCCGGATGCCGTTCGGCGAGCGTCGTCAGGGCGAGGACCGCCCGCTCCTGGGCGCGCGAGCGGGCACCACGCGCAAGGGCGCTGCGCTGCACGTCCGCACCGTCGGAGCCGGCGAGGCCCGCGGGCCCGCCGACACCGGCGACAGGATTGACGACGACTCCGATCATGACGCGACAGACTCCGCGGGGAAGTACTTCCGCTGGTACGCGCGCCAGGTGATCGCCCACCGCTCCGGGTCGTCCAGATCGTCATGGTGCGTGTGGTGCACGGTCTGGTTGTGCGGGGCGGTGCGCACCACCTCGGGGTTCTCCCGCGCCTCACGTGCTACCTCGGCGAGGGTCGCCGCGTACTCGTCGAGCTCCGCCATGGAGTACGACTCGGTGGGCTCGAGCGTGAACGGCTGCGGAACCACGTAGGGGTGGTGGCTCGTCCAGTAGTGCATCCCGAAGTCGGACATGCGCACGCCGATCTCCTCCGACGAGATGCCGGTCTCCTGGTACAGGTCCTCCCACGAGTAGCGCACCTGCTCGATGCGGCGGCGACCGGTGGCGTACGGCGCGGATGCCCCGGGGATCGCGAGCACACGAGCCATCAGATAGTTGTTGTTCAGCACGGCGGTCTCTGCGGCGGCCAGCAGCCCCGGAGCCCCCAGTGCCATGATCCAGGAGTAGGCCTTCACGAGCGCGGGGATGACGCCGAAGAACGGGCCGACCGCGCCGATCGACAGCTCTCCCGCCTCGACCACCCCGAAGGTCCCGTCATCCGCCCGCACCACGCGCGGTCCCGGCAGGAACGGGGCGAGGGCCGCACTCACGGCGTTCGCGCCCGAGCCCGGTCCACCGCTGCCGTGCGGGGTGCCGAAGGTCTTGTGCAGGTTGAAGTGGCACACGTCGAAGCCGGCATCGCGGGCGCGCGTGACACCGAGGATGCCGTTCGCGTTGGCCTGGTCGTACGAGGCGAGGGCTCCGACCGCGTGCGCAGCGTCGACCCACTCCCGGATCGCCGGGTTGTAGATTCCGGTGTCCTCCGGGTTCGTGACCATGATCGCCGCGGTGCGGGGCGACAACGCGGCCGTCAACGCGTCGAGCGACGGATAGCCCTCGGCGTCGGGGTAGACCGTGATGACCTCATAGCCTGCAGCCTTCGCCGCGGCCGCGTTCGAGGGGTGGCTGAAGATCGTGGTGATGACCTCGCGACGCTGCTCGCCTTCGCCGTTCGCCTCATGGAAGGCCCGGATCATGGCGATGTTCGACCAGATCGCCGCCGAGCCGCCCTGGGTGTGCAGCGACACCTCGTCCATGCCGGAGACCTCGGCCAGTACCCGCTCCAGCTGCCAGACGATCTCGAGCACGCCCTGCGCATCGGCCGGATCCTGGTGCGGGTGCATCGCGGTGAGCTGCGGCGTGTTCGCGAGCTGGTCGTTGATCTTCGGGGCGTACTTCATGGTGCAGGTGCCCTGGCCGATATCGACGTTGAAGTCGGCACCGAGGTTCTCCTGCGACAGACGCAGGTAGTGCTTGAGCACCCGCATCTGCCCCATCTCGGGCAGCGCGGGACGAGACGGGCGACGCAGGGAAGCCGGCAGCGCGGCGACCACATCGCCCACCGCCTCGCGCACTCCCGGCTCGACCTGCGACACCAGCACGCCGCGTTCACCGGGTGTGGTCAGCTCGAAGATGATCGGCTCGTCCCAGCGGGCCTGCTGGAATCGGCGGAGCGCCGGCTTGGGCGCGACGGGGAGGCTCACTTCTGCTCCTCTGCGAGTTCGGGGGCGACGACTGCGGCAAGCGCGCCGGCCAGGACGTCGATGTCGGATTGGGAGACCAGTTCGGTGACGCAGACGAGCAGGCGGTGCTCGCCCACGACCACGCCGGGTTCGATGCCCCTGGAGCGGAGCGCCGTGACGACCTCCGCCGCGGGCAGCGGAAGGGTCACCGTGAATTCGCGGAGATGCACGGCGTCGTCATCGAGAGAGACACCGGGAACGGCGGCGAGGGCCTGCTGCGCGTACCGGGTGCGGGCGAGCAGCACCTCGCCGAGTTCGGCCATGCCGGTGGGACCCATCAGTGCGAGGTAGACACCGGCGGCGATGCCCCAGAGGGCCGCGGCCGTGCCGACCCATTCCTTCCCCTCCTCGCGGTGTGCGAACGAGGTGCGGTCGTAGGCCACGTCGCCGAAGCCGTACTCGCCGGGCACGTCGGTGGTGGCGAGCCCGAACAGGCGCGAGGGCATCTCCATCACGAACGCAGGGTCGTCGTGCACGGCGATGAAGCCACCGTGGGCGCCACCGAACCACTGATGCAGGCCGAGGGACTGGATGTCTCCGGTCACGATGTCGGCACCGGAGGCCGAGGGCGGGGTGAGCACCCCGTAGCCGATGGGATCGGTGCCGACCACGAGCACGGCTCCGGCGGCGTGCGCGGCGTCCGCGATCTCCTGCAGCGCCGCCTCCACTGCGCCGGTGGCACTGGGCGTCTCGACCCACACGGCGGCGACATCGTCGCCGAGTGCGGCCCTGATCCCCTCCACGTCCGCCGTGCCGTTCACAGGCGGCACGTGCTCGAGCGTCAGGTGGGCCCGCACGTAGTCGTGCACCTTCGCGAGCTTCGCCGGCAGCACGTCGCTGACGACCAGCACGCGCCCGCGGCCGGTGAGACGCTCCGACATGGTGAGACCGGTCGCCGTCGCCTGGTAACCGTCGTAGACCGGCACGTTCACGACGTCCATCTCCAACAGCTCCGCCATCAGCGACTGGTACTGGAACAGGGCCTGGAAGCGGCCGTGGTCCTCGTAGGGTTCGCCGGCGTAGGCGGTCAGGAACTCGCTGCGGCCGATGACCTCATCCACCACGGCGGGCACGTAGTGGTTGTAGGTGCCCGCGCCGAGGAAGCTCAGTCGTTCCTCGGTCGAGCGATTCCTGGCGAGCAGCCCGCGCACGTGTCGGGCGAGGTCCTGCTCGGCCGCGAACGGTGCCGGCAGGTCGAGCGCCCGGCCGAGTCGCAGCGACTCCGGCACATCGGCGTAGAACTCGTCGACCGAAGAAGCGCCGACGGCCGCGAGCATCGCCGCCCTCGACTCGGGGGCGGTGTTGGGGATGTACGGATGCACGAACGGGGTGGTCATGCGTCCTCCTTCACATCATCAGCGCCCGAAGGCGGGATCAGGGTGGCAAGAGAGAGGGTCTCGGCACGGGGAGCGGCGAGCACCGCCACGCCGAAGCGTTCGAGCTCCAGACGGCCCGCATGACGCACGCCGGTGAGCAGGTCCACGCCCGGCGACGGGATCTCGAACGCGACGGGCGCGCGCCCATGATTCAGGTAGAACGTGTAGTCGGTGGTGTCGTCGGCTCGGGTGACGACCTCGACGTCGACATCCGTCCGCTCGCGAGCAGGAAGGCCCGCGGCGCGCAGCACGTCGCGGAACACCGTGAGCAGACCGTCCGGTTCGAACATCGCGCTGACGTACCAGGCCGACCCTTCCCCCGCCGCGCGACGGGTCACCGCCGGCAGGCCGTCGAGCTCGCCGCTCGCATACGTGGCACGCACCTCGACGTCGTCATCCGCTTCGAGCCATTCGCTCCACGACGGCACCGTCAGGATCTCGCCCGCGAAGTCGATGCTCTCGGTCAACCCGTCGGCGATCGGCCACTGCTCGTCGACCTCGATACCGAGCAGGTCGCGTAGCAGTCCTGGCGCTCCGCCGTCGTGCACCTTCTCGGTGGCATCCACCACTCCCGAGAACGGCCCGACCACGAGGTGCCCTCCGCGCTCGACGAATGATCGCAGCGCGTCGGCCTGCGGCTGCTCCACGATGTAGAGGTTCGGCACCACGACCACGTCGTAGCGGTCGAACGGCCCCGTCGCACGCACCGCATCCACCGGCTGGCCGAGGGTGTACAGCGCCCGGTGCCAGGCACGCGCCTGCTGTGCCCACTGCAACCGCTGCGAGGGCAGCGATTCCGCAGCGCCGGTGCCCCACCACGAGTCCCAGTCCACGACGAGGGCGACGCGCGAGCGTACGCGGGTCCCGCGCACCGGCTCGAGCTTCTTGAGCTCGTTGCCCAGCGCCTTGGTCTCCCGGAAGCTGCGCGAACGCTCGCCTCTGTGGCCGAGCATCGAGGAGTGGAACTTCTCCTGGCCGTACTTCGCCTGGCGCCACTGGAAGAACATCACGGCGTCGGAACCGTGGGCGACGGCCTGCAGGCTCTCGACGCGGATCTTGCCAGGGGCCTTGGGCACGTTCACGTCGCGCCAGCTCGTGGCGCTCGCGGACGACTCCAGCAGCAGCCACGGCTGTCCGTCCTTGAGCGAACGCATCAGTCCGTAGTTGAGCGCGGCGCCGACGTGCGAGGTCGGGTCGGCCGGCTCGGGGTAGGCGTCATCGGTCACGACGTCTTCGACGGCGGCGAAGTCCCAGTAGTTCAGATCGCGGAACATGCTCATGAAGTTCGTGGTCACCGCGATGTCGGGCGTGACCTCGCGCAGCACGTCGATCTCCACCTGGAACAGCTCCAGCAGCGCATCCGACGAGAAGCGCTCGAAGTCGAGCAGCTTGGTGGGGTTGACCGGGCCCGGAGCCTTC
Source organism: Microbacterium sp. Cr-K32 (assembly GCF_000708345.1). Taxonomy (NCBI): domain Bacteria; kingdom Bacillati; phylum Actinomycetota; class Actinomycetes; order Micrococcales; family Microbacteriaceae; genus Microbacterium; species Microbacterium sp. Cr-K32. The sequence continues at coordinate 97,512 of NZ_JARD01000009.1, forward strand.
TTCGGCGTCTCGATGTGCTCCCACGAGGTGTAGCGCTGACCCCATACGTTCACGCCCCAGGCCTCGTTCAGCCCGTCGAGATCGCCGTAGCGGTCCCGCAGCCAGCGGCGGAAGTGACGGGCCGACTCGGGGCACCAGCAGCGCGAGGTGTGGTCGCCGTATTCGTTCGAGATGTGCCACATCGCGAGTCCCGGGTGCTCGCCGTAGCGCTCGGCCATGGCCCTGGCCATGCGGGCGACGTTCTCGCGCCAGATCGGAGATGAGGGGCAGTAGGTCTGGCGGGATCCGAACTCGAGCCGGTGGCCGTCCGCGTCCCACGGCGCCATCTCGGGGTGCGCGCGCAGCAGCCACGACGGCGGGGTCGCGGTGGCGGTGGCGAGGTCGATCGCGATGCCCGCTTCCCACAGCAGGTCGATGATGCGGTCGAGCCAGGCCCAGTCGAAGATGCCGGGCTCCGGCTCCAGCTGGGGCCAGCTGAAGATCGGCAGGCTCACCATGTTCACGCCGGCTTCACGCATCAGACGGATGTCTTCGTGCCAGGTCGCTTCCGACCACTGGTCGGGGTTGTAGTCGCCGCCGTAGGCGAGGGCGTCGAGGCGGACGCGTCGGGTGGGCTGGTCGCCACCGGGTGCGGGCACGAAGTCTCCTCTCTGAGTCATCACCGGCTGATCCCGACCGGGCACTGGTGCAAATCCGGGATCGGCTGTATTCTGTATACACAGACTAAGACGTCGTCAGAGGCCCGTCAACCCATAGGCTGACGGGCAGGCGGCAGAAGAGGGGATGCATGGCGATCGAACGCAAGAACCTGCGCTCGCAGGTTCGGCAGGAGCTGCTGACCCGCATGCGCGCCGGACTCGTGCAGCCCGGCGAGGGCATCAATGAGGTGCAGCTCGCCACCGAGCTCGGCGTCAGCCGCACGCCGCTCCGCGAGGCGCTCATCGCCCTGGAGTCCGAAGGGCAGATCGAGAGCGAGAACGGCAAGGGCTTCCGGTTCGTCCCGCTCAGCGCCTCCGAGTTCCGCGATCTCGCTCCCGTCCTGGCGGCGCTCGAGAGCCTCGCGATCGAGCTCAGCCCGCCCGACGAGCTGCGTCGCATCGGCGCGCAGCTCAAAGAGATGGCCGACGCGTTCGCCGACGAGCTCGTGGAGCACCAGCTCGTCATCACCAAGGACGACGAGTGGCACAGCGTGATGCTGTCGGCCTGCCCGAACGCCCGCCTGCTCGCCGTGATCGACAACGTGCGCAGCTCGTTCCACCGCTACGAGTCGCTCCTCGTGCCCGAAGACGTCAAGGTCGAACGCGTCGCTGCCGAGCATGCCGAGATCGCTCGGCACCTCGCCGACGGCGACGTCCCCGGCGCCGTCGAAGCCCTCAAGCTCAACTGGATGCACGGCATGCAGCGCATCCTCGACAACGCCACGAGCTCGTACTTCACGGCGTAGCCCCGCCGTCAAAGGGTGACGTGTCCTACGGGGCGTATCAGGCGTTCCAGGCGACGCTTGCCGCGGCGCGGGTGCCGATGTGGAGGTCACGATCGTACCCGGTGCGGGGCATCAAGTTCTGGACGCGGATGAGAGCCTGCACGATAGGCTTCTGCGTTTCGCGCAGCGGATCGCCGCGGGCTACCCTAGGGGCACAACAGGGACGGTGATGCGATGAAGAAATCGACAATGCGAGGGTGGGGCTTCGTCGCGATCGCCCTGGCCGCAATCGGCTCAGTGACGTCGTACTCCGTCGTGCGCGCAGGTGGTGTCGACGGAGCCACGTACCTCATAGTGAACATCGCGCTAGCCGTCACCGGTGTGGTCCTGCTGGTCCTGGCCGCGCGGGACCGGTCGGAACAGAACTAGGCACGCGGCTCAGGGCATCTCGCCGATGGCGTCATCCCTGTGGCCGTCGAAGCGCTCAAGCTCGAGTGGATGCACGGCATACAGCGCATCCTCGCTCTGGGCACCCTCCGCGGAGTACCGTCTGAACCAGTACGCCTGACGCGCAGGGTCGCATCCACCGACAGGAGCAAGATCATGGCCGTGATTTCCCGAGGTTTCGGCGCTCGACGCAGGGAGAGCACTCCGGAGCTCCCGCCGGGGCAGTACCTCACCGAGGACTTCCCCGTGCTCTCCGCAGGGCCGACGCCGAACATCCCTATGTCGGAGTGGAGCTTCGGCATCCGCAACGAGGTCGGCGAGGTCGCCTCCTGGACGTGGGATCAACTGCACGAGCTGCCCATCGAAGACGTGCACACCGATATCCACTGCGTGACGCGATGGTCGAAGCTCGGCACCTCCTGGCGCGGAGTCTCTCTCGACACGCTCTTCGAGGAGATCGACACCGCCGCCTCCTTCGCGATGGCCCATTCCTACGGCGGGTACACCACGAACATCCCCCTCGACGATCTGCTGGGCGGGCAATCGTGGATCGCATTCGAGTTCGAGGGTGAGCCGCTCGCCCCGGAGCATGGTGGCCCCGCGCGGCTGATCGTGCCGCACCTCTATTTCTGGAAGAGCGCGAAGTGGCTCAGGGCGCTCACCCTGATGCAGGAGGATGCTCCGGGCTTCTGGGAGCAGAACGGCTACAACATGCACGGCGATCCATGGACCGAGGAACGCTATTGGTGACGGTCGGCGGCTGGCGTGAGGCCCGGGTGACGGGCGCGCACGCGGAGACGGATTCGGCCCGCACGATCCGCCTCAGCGCGCCGGGCTGGCCGGGGAGCGATCCGGGACAGCACGTCGATATCCGGCTCACCGCCGAAGACGGCTACCAGGCGGTCCGCTCCTACTCGCTCGCCTCCTTCGGCGACAGCGAGACGATCGAACTCGCGGTCGACGAGATCCCCGACGGGGAGGTCTCCCCGTACCTGGTGCGGGACGTCCGCGTCGGCGACGAGCTCGAGGTGAAGGGCCCACTGGGGAGATACTTCGTCTGGCGGCCCGAAACACCCGGTCCCGTGCAGCTCATCGCCGGGGGATCCGGCATCGTGCCGCTGATGTCGATGGTGCGGGCGGCTCAGTCCGCAGGGGCGACCGACGCGGTGAGGTTGCTCTACTCGGTGCGGGCTCCGCACGAAGCCCTCTACCGCAGTGAGCTCGAGGCAGCACCCGCAGGGGCGGCCGCGGATGTGCGATGGGCGTTCACCCGTTCCGCTCCTGACGGATGGGCGGGGACCGTCGGACGTGTCACCGAAGAGGTGCTCCGGGATGCCATCTGGCCACCCGAGCGCGCTCCCCTGGTCTTCGTGTGCGGGCCCACCGGGTTCGTCGAGCATGTGGCCGACCTGCTGGTCGGCCTCGGGCATGCGCCGGAACGTGTGCGCACCGAACGATTCGGAGGAAAGTGATGGATGCTGCCGCCCCCGCACAGACCGTCGACGGAAACGCGATCGCCGGCATGCTCTGGGACCTCTTCGGCGCGGACGTCACCGCGCTGGCCGGCACCTGCGGCGGTTGCGGCGCGCTCGCGGCCCTCGCCGAGACCGTGGTCGAGCTCGATCGCCACGCCGCCATCGTGCGGTGCCGCACCTGCACCCGCACGCTCTTCACCATGCTGCAGTCCCCCGACGGCGCGTCGATGCGCGTCGGGCTGCTGCACGCTCTCCACTCCTCCGGTTAGCACCCTGGGGCACCCCGCTCCCGTTGGTGGAGTCCGTCAACGATCTCCCGATGGGGACGGCGCATCCAGCTTCTTCGCCAACTGGTGGTGGGCGTAGGGCGAGTCGGAGAAGGGCGCGACCGGTTCATACCCGAGTCGCTGGTAGAGCCGGTGCGCCTCGGCGAGGTCGCGACGCACGGTCAGCCGGAGAGTGTGCAGACCGCGCTCGGCACTCATCGATTCGAGTTCGTGGATCAGGGAGCGTCCGACCCCACGCCCGCGCGCGGCGGGGGCGATGTACACCCGCGTGATCTCGCCCGCTCCCGGTCCGACGAATCGAACGCCTCCGCAGCCGACCGCCTGGGCGCCGTCTCGAACGACGAGCAGGAACCCGGTATCGCCCCGGAGGTCGTCACTCGGGTCGCTCTCCATCTCCTGCTCGACCTCCGCCGCGGTGGCCGGCCGATCCCAGTAGCGCCCGATGACTTCCGCGAAGAAGGCCTCCAGGACGCCTCGCCCTTCCGGTGAGCGCGGGTCTTCGAGCGTGATCGTGAGCGGCTCATGCATCACATCAGCTAACCAGGCCCCGGCGTGGCGGAACGACGCCGAAGGCGCTCAGCTGAGCTGCACGGCGAGGTCGATGAAGAGCGCAGCCGACCAGCCGAACGCGGTCGTCGCCATGCGGGCCTTCTGACCTGTGAGCGGGTTGAAGTACTCGTGCGGACCACCGCCATGGATCACCAGCGCAACGGTCTGCTCCCGCAGCTCCCGCGCCCGCTCGGCGTAGCCCGAAGCCTCGAGCCCTTCCGCGATGAGCGTGCTCGTGTTGACCCACACCGGGCCACGCCACATGCGCTCGTCCGAGAAGTCCGGGTCCGAGGCCGCGACCGTGGGCAGACCCCAGGGCAGGCGGAAGCGTTCGGGGTCGTCGACGGCTGCGCGCAACACCTCGGCGATCGACGTCGGCAGCGTGCCCGTGAGCAGCGGCATCAGGCCGACGACGGTGTCGCTGAGCTGCAGCTCGCCTCCGCCGAACGCGAGGAAGCGAGCACGCTCGGGATCCCACATGCGCAGCAGCAGCTCTTGCGTGGCCGCCGCCCGCTCGCGGAACCGCGTCAGGTCGGTATCCGGCTCGTACTTCTCCAGCAGCGACGCGAGTTCCCGATCCTGGCGCACGAGGTACGCCCCGAGGTCGGGAGCCGCGGTCGGCAGCGGACCGTCGAAGATCGGGCTGTCGTCGAGGCCTGAGGAGTACGGGTGGCCATACTCCGGCATCCCGTCGCGGTCGAGGTCGCTCGCGGCGAACCACCAGTCCTGCGAGCGGACGATGCGCGCCAGCTGCGTTCTCGCGTAATCGGGCGCGTCCTCGACCTCGAGCACCTTGCGCAGCGCCCACGCGGCGAGCGGTGGTTTCGTCAGGGGCACGGGCGCGCTCGGGTCGGCGATCTGCGACCCGGCGCGACGCAGGTTCGCGCGGTCGCTCTCGGGCAGATCATCGCTGGTGGCCAGCACCCCGAGCTCGTGCACCACGTCGGGCAGCTGCCCGTCGGACTGGGCGAACCGGAAGGCGATGTCGAGCTGTTCGCGCGCGAGCTCCGGGTCGCCGTGTCGCAGCCCGACGGCGATGAAGTACGCATCCCACTGCCACAGGCCGACATAGCCGATCTTCGACGGGACGATCGCTCTGGCGTCCCCGAGCGAGGGCAGCTCGACGATGTTCGCTCCGAGCACCCACCAGCAGAACGCAGTCATCTCCTGCAGGTCGTCGCGCACTGTCGGACACTTCGCGAACCAGTCACCCCAGACCTCCTCCGTCGTTGCGAGCGCCGCAGCATGGTCGCCGGGCTCGACGACGACGGCACGATCGGCATCGATGCGGAGTCGAAGTCCGTCACCGAGCGGATGCTCATCCACACGCCCGTCCGGTCGCCGCAACCGCACCCGCAGCCCGGGTTCTCCCCCGACGCTCAGCGTCGACGGGTCGGCGAACGTCAGCGTCGCCGCCGCATCGCCGAACGTCACCCGCGCCGGGTGCACGTCGGTCACCGGAAGCATCGCTCCCGCCGCATCCACCACGGCCAGCGCGTCCAGCACCCGGCATTCCGACAGCCGCCTCTCGTACTCCGAGGTGTGCACGCGCACGCCCTCCCCGTGCTCCGCACGGAACACGAGCACCCGTGAGCGGGGCAGGGTGAACGGGGCGGTGACGAGGTCGAGGCGACGCCCGGCGAGTGCTGCAGCATCCGTCATCATCGTCCTCCCAGTCCCGACGCAGCCATGCTGTTGAGGATCTTCCGCTGGCCGATCACGAACACGATCAGCATCGGCACGGTAGCGATCGCGGAGGCCGCCATCACGAGTCCGTAGTTGACCGACCCCTGCTGGCTCTCGAACGCGTTCAGCAGCAGCGGCACCGTGAACAGGTCGGGCGAGTTCAGCAACACCAGCGGGAACAGGAAGGCATTCCACACGTCGAGCGCCACGATGATGCTGAGGGCTGCGAGACCGGGCTTGAGGTTCGGGAGCACGACGCTCCAGAAGATGCGCCAGCGGCCGGCGCCGTCGACGATGGCCGCCTCTTCGAGCTCGCGCGGCAGCGCCAGCACGAACTGACGCATCAGGAACACCGCGAACGGGTTCGCCATGATCCCCGGCACGATCAGCGCGAGATGCGAGTCGACCCAGCCGAGGTTCGACATCAGCAGGTAGAACGGGATCAGCGTCACCTGCTTCGGGATCATCTGCGTCGCGAGGAAGACGATGAAGAGGACCTTGCTGCCACGGAACCGGATCCGCGCGAACGCGTAGCCGGCCATCGAGGCCGTGAGCAGGGTGCCCACCACCACGAGGATCGCGATGTAGGCGCTGTTCAGGTAGGCCTGCCCGAACGGCACCGCGTTCCAGGCCTGGGTGTAGTTGTCGAACGTCCAGGGATCCGGGAGGAACTGCAGCGGGTTCTTCAGCAGCTGCGGCAGGGTCTTGAACGAGGTCAGCAGCATCCAGATGAACGGGAACACCATGCCGATCCCTGCCACCACGAGCACCACGTGCAGCAGGGTCGAACCGAACCGGCGGCGTGCGCGGTCGACGGCGGGGCCACCACGGCCACGGGACCGGTAGCCGGGCGCAGTGATCGCGATGGTGGAGTCCGTGGCCGGAGCAGGGCCGGTCAGCGGGGGCGTCTGAATGCTCATGCGGGGTCATCCTCGTAGTGGACGAACTTCTTCTGCGCGCCGAACTGCACCGCGGTGATGACGAGCGTGAGCAGGAGCAGGATGATGCTCGCGGCGCTGGACGGACCGAACTCGAACCGCCCGAAGCCCAGATCGAAGATGTGGTAGACGATCGTGCGGGTCGCGTTGTCGGGGCCGGCGTCCTGCACCAGCACATAGACCGTGTCGAACGTCTGCAGCGACGAGATGAACGCGACCACCGACGAGAAGAAGACGATCGGGGAGAGCAGCGGCAGGCGGATGCTGGTGAACAGCCGCCACGGGCCGGCACCGTCGATGCGCGCCGCCTCGATCACCGAGGGTGAGATGTTCTGCAATCCGGCGAGGAAGATCACGACGTTGAGGCCCATCGACGACCAGATCGTGACGATGCAGACGGCGAGGAGGGCCAGCTTCGGGTCCTGCAGCCAGTCGGGCGGGGTGACCCCGAAGACCTTCGAGATCGTCGTGGACAGCAGCCCGTCGGAGCGGAACATCTGCTGCCAGATCATCGCCACCGCGACCGTCGAGGTCACCACGGGGGCGAAGAACAGGATCAGGTAGAGCGTGCGCGTCTTGAGCTTCTCGAGCGCGACGGCGACGATCACCGAGAGGCCGAGACCGATGGGGACCGTGACGATCGCGATGATGAGCGTGTTGATGATCGCTCGCCACAGCAGCGGGTCCGTCAACTGGTCGGCGAAGTTCGCGAACCCCACCCACGTGAGGTCGGACAGACCGTCCCAGTCGGCGAACGCCAGCACCAGGCTGGCGGCGAACGGCAGGACGACGAACAGGCCCATGCCGATCAGCTGCGGGCCGACGAAGACGTACCCCCACCGCCGATCACGGCGGCGCCAGAGCGCCTCCTTGCGCAGGGGCGGGGCGGATGCCGCAGGGGTGACCTGCGGCATCCGCCCGTTCTCGGTGACAGTGCTCACGCCTACTTCTCCGACCGGTCCTTGACCACGTCGGCGATCGTGTCGAGGGTGGCCTGCGCGTCGGTCTTGCCCTGGTAGAGCTTCAGGAACTCGTCCGCGATCGCGGTCGGCAGGCCAGGCACGCGCGCCTCGGCGGGGTAGTCCTCGAATCCGATGTCACGCATGTCGAGGAAGGTCTGGGCGTGTGCGGGATAGTCGTCCTCGAGCACGACCTCGTCAGCGCCCTTGATCGACGGGACGGCATTGCCGCCGCCCTGCAGACGGAAGGTCTGCCCCTCCGCCGAGAGGAACTCGGTCCAGAACGTGAACGCCGCGTCCTTCACCTTGGTCTTGCCGTTGATGGCGAGGAAGCTGGTCGCGACTCCGGTCGGAGCGGCTTCGCCGTCGGGAGTCGGCCACTGCACGATGTCGTAGCTGTCCTGCTCGCCCGTCGCATCGACCGTGCCGATCGTGTAGCGGCCCTGCACGAAGAAGCCGGCCTTGTGCGTGACGAACACGCTGTCGGCGCCGGCACCGTCAGGAAGGGTGTCGGCGACGACGAAGGTGCCGTCCTCGAACAGGTCGCCGAGCTGCTGCACCGACTCGACGGTGGCGGCGTCGTTGTTCGCGACGAAGGCACCGGAATCGTCATAGGGAGCATCGAGGCCCTGCGACGAGAGCCAGCTCCAGTGCGTCGCCCAGTAGTTCCAGTACATGGTGCCGGTGAGGCCCGCGTCGTGGAGCTTCTCGTTCATCTCCAGGAACTTGTCGGTGGTCCACTCGCCGTTCTCGGCGAGGGTCGCCGGGTCCTCCGTGATCCCTGCGGCCGCCAGCGCCTGCTTGTCGTACCAGAACACGTCGGGGTTCGAGTCGTTCGGGGCGGCGTACACCTCGCCGTCGTTCTCGGCAGCGCCGAAGAGCCCGGGGAAGAAGTCATCCTTCTTCGTCTTGCTGTCCTTCGAGTCCATCAGGTCGCTCAGCGGCATGAGCCGGTTCGAGTCGACGAACTGGCCGATCTTGTCGTCGCCCACGTAGAACACGTCGGGCGCGGTGTTGCTGGTGAGCTGAGCGAGCAGCTTGGAGTGGTAGTCGCCATAGTCCGCCACGGGCTGCAGCTTGACCTTGATGTCGGGGTGGCGCTCCATGAAGTCCTTGTTGAACTCCTCGTAGCGGGTGAGCTCGTCGGCCGTGCCCCAGGTCGACCAGACGACGGTGGCGTTGCCGTCGGCGTCGACGCCTCCACCGCCTCCTCCACCCCCACCGCTGCACGCGGCGAGTCCGAGTGCCAGAGCGCCGGCGGCACCCAGTGCCAGATACCGCGTCACGTTCGCACGTGCCATCTCGCTACCTCTTTCATCATTGGAAGATCAGGTCGGGATCGCCCCTTCGGGCGTATTGGTATTCTGTATACAGAACGCAATCCTGTCAAGGAATGGGGCGACGGACCTGCCCATCGAGACCATCCCGTGACGTGCGGCCCGGACCATGGCGCAGACTGTCTTCATGACCGATCCCGATCCGCACCTGCTCGGCCCCGGACTCCTCCCGACGCCGTTCACCGCCGCCGAGATCCGCGACGCCACCGGCACGGGGATGGTGATCCACCTGCTGCTCGAAGGCCCCGACGGACCGATGGGCGAGCACGTCAACCGCTTCCACGACACCGATGACGAGGGAGCGACGCTCGACCGCTGGGCAGCGGAGGACCCCAAGGCCGTCGTCTCGAATCGGGTGACCTGGGCAGAACTGCAGGGCCATGCCGCCTTCGACGCCGGCACGACGAGCGTGTCGACCGTGAGTCTGACGACCCCGCTCGGTGCGCTCACCTGCCGCCGGTACGACACCGACGACGGCATCTTCTGGTTCTCGATCGACCACCCGGGCATGCCCGTGCAGTACGAGTCCGACGGCCTGCGCACGACCGTGCTGAGCATCGAGAACGACTGAGGGCGCGCGCCGGGAGGAGGCACCGTGTGCGGCGGAGAACTCCGCGTCGGGCGGACAGCCACGCGGCACGGCTCCTCCCGACACAGAGAACTCCGCCCCACGCCGGGTCCACCCGACGCGGTTCTCACCGCAACGCGCCCGCGCCACACGAACGTCGGCGTCCCAGCGTAGGGTCGCACCATGAGCAGCACAGCATCCGGAGAACGTCATGGAGTGGTCCCCTCTTACCTGCTCGCGCGTCTGGCCGAGTCAGGCCGATTCCCCAAGGCCGCCGCAGCTGCGAGACAGACGCTGACCGCCGGTCGACCGCCCTTCCGCGCGCGCATCGACCTGTCGATCGACGAGAACGGCGACCTCGTGGCGCAGCTGTCCGATGCCCCCAACCGCACGATCAGCGACGCCGGCAACACGCAGCAGCTGCCCGGCGCGGTCGTGCGAGGCGAAGACGATGCCCCGGTCGATGACACCGCGGTGAATGAGGCCTTCGACGGCCTCGGCGCCACGTTCGAGATGCTGTTGGCCGCGTTCGAGCGCAACTCTCTCGACGACGCGGGCGCCCCGCTGGATGCGACCGTGCACTACGGCGTCGAATACGACAACGCCTTCTGGGACGGCGAGCGCATGGTCTTCGGCGATGGAGACGGCGAGGTGTTCCAGCACTTCACCGGCTCGCTCACCGTCATCGGCCACGAGCTCGCCCACGGCGTGGTGCAGCACACCGCCAACCTCGAATACCAGGGGCAGCCGGGCGCCCTGAACGAGTCGATCGCCGACGTGTTCGGCGCCCTGACTGAGCAGTACGCACTGAGCCAGACGGCCGACCAGGCGACGTGGCTCATCGGTGCCGAGATCTTCACCGACGCCGTCGAGGGCGCGGCGCTGCGCTCGATGATCGCACCCGGCACCGCCTACGACGACGATGAGCTCGGCCGCGATCCGCAGCCCGACCACATGAGCGGCTTCGTCCGCACCACCGAAGACAACGGCGGGGTGCACATCAACTCGGGCATCCCCAACCGTGCATTCGCCCTCTTCGCGATCGACCTCGGCGGCAATGCCTGGGAGCGGGCGGGAACAGTCTGGTACCGCGCTCTCACCGGCGGACTGTCGAGCACCGCGACCTTCACGCAGTTCGCCGACGCGACCGTCGCCGCGGCCACGGCCATCGATGCCGCCACAGCCGCAGCAGCTCGACGGGCGTGGACGACCGTGGGAGTCTATGAGGATGAGCGAGTCCCCTCCACCGACTGACGCGCAGGTCGTGATCGCGGTGGTGCGCACCGGCGGCATCGCCGGCATCCGCCGTCAGTGGCATGTGGAAGCCGGCACTGACGACGCGGCGGAGTGGATCGATCTGATCGACCGCTGCCCGTGGGATCAGGAGCGGGACGGCGGACCCGGCGCCGATCGGTTCATGTGGAGCATCCAGGCGCGCACACCGTCCGAGCGGCGCGAGCGCGAACTGCCCGACTCCGCGCTCGAAGGCCCTTGGCGGGCACTCGTCGAGGCCGTGCGCGCGGCCTCGGCCTGACGCCGTCAGTCGACGTACGCTCTCAGGTGAGCCGTCTGCCGACGGCGACACGAAGAGGGGGCTCGTGCTGACGATAGAAGAAGCTGAACGACTGCTCGGTGCGGCACGCGAAGCACACACCCGCGGCGACCCTCTCCTGCACCTGCACGTCGAGGTCAGCCGCCTCATCGGTGCCCCGTCGTCCTGGGGTTCGGCGGCGAACGACTACCTCCAGAACGAGAGCGTCGGCTATTTCCTCAGCGAGGTCGAGAGGGTCGGTTGGCGCCTCGAGCACACGGGATACGCCTTCGTCGGATCGGGCGCCACCACATCCGATCGGGTGATGAGCACCGGAACGGGCGTCGTGAATCACGGCGCCGTCTCGGGATACTTCACCTTCCGGCGCGCGGCCTCGGCCTGACAGCCACGACGTCGGCGACGACCACCGGCGCCGCATCCGATCAATCCCGTGTGAATCCGGCCTCCTCACGGCGGCTCGGGGTCACAATGGAACTCATGGGACTGTTCCAGCAGAAGCCTGAAGAACAAGAGAACCAGTGGGTGCTGCCCTCGGAGCCGCTCGAGCGCTCCGAGTCCGAGGTGCTCGACACCGCGCCTGTCGTCGATCCGCTGTCGATCGGTCTCGGCGCGGAGACCAGCGGCGACCTGAGCTCGGTCTTGTTCCCGGTCGCGCCCCCGGTCCCCGAGGCCGCCTCGACCGGTGACGCCGAGCCGCTGGACGACGAGCCGCTGGACGACGACCCCGAAGGCGACTGACCGACTGCTCGCCCTTCACACGACAGGGCGACGTCGCGCTCACCGTTACGGTTGAGGGATGACGATCACCGCCGCCGCAGACGGCTCCGCCCTGGGCAACCCCGGCCCCAACGGCTGGGCCTGGTACATCGACGACGACAACTGGGCGGCCGGCGGATCGCCGCACGGCACCAACAACCAGGGGGAACTGCGAGCGGTGCTCGAACTGCTGCTCGCGACGGCGGGCACCGACGAGAAACTGCTGATCGAATGCGACAGCCGCTACGTGATCGACTCCGTGACGAAGTGGATGCCGGGCTGGAAGCGCAAGGGCTGGCGCAAGTCCGACGGCGGCCCCGTGCTCAACCGCGACCTGCTCGAGGGCATCGACGAGGCCATCCGCGGCCGTGACGTCGAGTTCTCCTGGGTCAAGGGGCACGCGGGGCACCCGCTGAACGAGGCCGCCGACGAACGTGCGAACGCTGCGGCCAAGGCATACCAGGCGAAGCAGGAACCACGTCGAGGACCGGGCTTCACCCGCGGCACGGATGCCGGAGCCGCGGTCGCCGCGTCGGCGCCGGTCGCCGCCTCCGCCCCCTCGTCGGCCCCCGCTCGGGCGGCCTCGCCGACGATGGCCTCCGCCGCCTCCCCGACCGCTGCGTCCGCCGTCGCCGAGCCGTTGTGGGCCGAGGCATCCGATCTCCTCGACGGCCTGGATGCGCCCGACGACGACCCGATCGAGCTGCGCATCCCGCTCTCGTCCGACGAGCACGCGCGGCTGCGCGACCGCGCCGAGGCTCAAGGTGTCTCGCTCGAAGAGGCGCTCCGCCGCCTGATCTGAGCCCAGCGACCGAGGCGTACACTCGCACCATGTCGACTCCCGCCCGCACCATCGGCCGCATCTTCCTCGGCGCCTCCCTCGTCTTCGCGGGGGTCTCGCACCTCACGATCGCCCGCGAGGAGTTCCATGCCCAGGTGCCGGAGTCGCTGCCGCTGGACCCCGACACCACGGTGCTCGCCTCGGGCGTGGCCGAGATCGCGCTCGGCTCCGCGCTGCTGCTGGCACGGCGCCGCCGACGTGCGGTCGGCACGTTCGCCGCCCTGTTCTTCGTCGCCGTGTTCCCCGGCAACGTGGCGCAGTGGATGCACCACCGTGACGGATTCGGGCTCGACACGGACATGAAGCGCTTCGTCCGGCTGTTCTTCCAGCCCGTGCTCGTCGCGCTGGCCCTGTGGTCGACCCGCGAACCCCGACGCTGACTCACGCCACGCCCTCTCCACCACCAGAACGCTGACCCTCCGCGCATGACGGGTCCTCCGAGCTGCGGTCCGTAGACTCGGCTGATGACGGAATGGGTGGTGACGCAGCGGTGAAGGCCCGCACCGTCTTCGGCCTGCTCCGCCTCGGCGCTGCCGCCGTCTGCCTGGTCGCACTCATCCATCGACTCGCCTGGGGACTGGCGTCGAACACCATCGCGAGCCAGAACTTCTTCGCGTATCTGACCAACCAGTCGAACATCGCGTTCGTGGTGCTGCTGAGCATCGCGGGGGTCATCGCCCTGCGCACGGCTCGCGATCCGCGCTGGCTCACGGTCGCCCTGGCGCTCGTGCTGACCTGGACGATCACCGCCGGACTCGTGTTCGCCATCCTGGTCTGGCAGGCCGGCATCCGCGGCATCCGCATCGATGTGCCCTGGTCGGATCAGGTGCTGCACTTCTGGCTCCCCGCCGTGACGGTGGCAGCGTGGGCGCTGGCCCCCGGACACCGCTCCGTCCCCTGGCGGGTGATTCCGGTGACACTCGCCTACCCGGTGATCTGGGGTGTCGCCACCATGATCCGCGGGCCGCTCATCGGCTGGTACCCGTACTACTTCCTCGACCCGCGACAGGTGAACGGCCCGATGGAGTTCATCCTCTCGTCGGCGATCGCTCTCGGCACCTTCGCCGCGGTCGCCACCGTCCTCGTGCTCGTCAGCCGCATGCCGCTGCCGAGACGACTGCGCGTGGACGTCGACGCGAGCTCCGAGACCCCGACACCCGAGCAGGCGCCGATCGGTGAACGTATCGGTCAGACGTAGAGGGCCAGCGAGGCGAGAGCCGCTTCGATGGCCTCGTCCTCGTCGAGCTTCGCGAACTCGGCGGCCGCGGCACCTCCCACGATGCCCACGAGCACGTTCTCGCCGGTCGCGGGTCGCAGGTTGATCCAGGTCGGGATCACCACATCGGCGCCGACCGCGTGCCAGATCGCCTCTTCGTTCTCCCAGAACGGCTCGTCCCACCGCAGCCACACGGTCTCGATCGCGCCCATGCCGAGCGCCGACACCGCACCGCGGTTGGAGAACGGCAGGGGTGGGTCGAACTCGATGCTGCGGTCCTGGAGCACACCCAGCGGCACGGTCACGAGCACACGGTCGAACGACAGCGCCTCTCCGGTACCGAGGCGCACGCTCACTCCGGAGTCGTCGTACGCGAGGCGAGCGACCGGGGAGTTGAGCCCCACCTTGACGCCGTCCAGGGCCTGCTCGATGAACGGCGTGACGTCGCCGGTCGCCGCCTTCGGGTCTCCTGTCGGCAGTGGCGGCGCGAACCAGCTGGACAGTTCGTCGGCTCCGGCACCGGTGCGGGCGGCGAGGATCGCGAGCAGCGCAGTCGTCGCGGGGTCAGCGGTATCGATTCCGGCGGCGGTCAGAGCATCAGCCACCGAGGAGTCTTCGGGCGCGGCCTGTGCCGTCGTGATCGCCGCGTCGAAGGGCTGAGGGTCGACCGAGTCGACAGCTCCGTCGGGTCCGCGCCAGATCTCGCCGGCCAGTTCGACGACGCCGACCTCTCCCTCACTCATCCGGTCGAGCACGTCGGCGTCGTCTGCGCCGAAGAGCCAGGCGCCGAGCTGCACCGGCACGGGCCACGATTCGTCGACGCGGGAGTAGACCCGCCCACCGACGCGATCCCTGGCCTCGAAGACCGTCACCTCCAGCCCTCCCTCGGCGAGCAGAGCGGCAGCGGTGGCTCCGGCGAGCCCTGCGCCGACGACGGCGACACGCTCTCCCGAGGTCGCCGGGATCAGGAGCTCCTCAGCCGCGCGCGCACCGGAGCCGATCGCGCCGCGCACCGTTCCGGGAGCATCCTCATCCGTCGCCTCCCCCGCGAAGAACAGGCGCCCGTCGACGGGCTTCCCCAGCGCGAGACGCGTGCCGGCCAGCACGCCCACTGGCGTGAAGCTGGCGGCGCCGAGCGCGAACGGATCGGTGGTCCAGGTGCTGCGGATGCTCCCGGCTGCCGCCGGGACACCGGGCGGAGGCTCGGGCTCGCGCGTGCGAGTGGGCGTCGGCGTGGGTGCCGGTTCCGGAGTGCAGGAGGCGAGAAGCACCGAAGCGACACCGGCTCCGGCGCCGAGGAGCAGAGTGCGGCGCGTGATCCTCATCGTGTCGCCACCTTATCCCGAACACCTGCGTGGAGGCGTGGCGCCTCGATGCTCGGCCTCGCCGGGTCAGGCCGAAACGCCGGGTCAGGCCGTCTCGGGGGAGATCGGCCTGACCCGGCGTGAACGCCTGAAACGGCGACTGCTTGCGCGCAGATGCAGCGTCAGACGGAGAGCAGCTCCCGCTCCAGGCGGGCGAACGACGACTCCATGCCGTCGGCCATGCCGGTGGCGAGGATCATGTCGCGCGTCTCCTTGTCGGGATACTCGATGAGCAGCGTGACGAGAGTCGCGCCGTCCTCCTCATACAGGTTCAGATCGTTGAGCGTCTCGGTGGGCATGCCCTGCATCCGCTCAGTGCTGACCGCCCGGCGCGGGGCGTCGATCAGCAGCGCCTCACCCTCGAAGCCGAACGGCTGCCCCTCGGTGTCGCCGACCGGCGCCCAGGAGTTCCGGTACGACTGGCCCACCTCGGTGGCGGCCACGCACTCCGTCATCTCCCAGCCGTCGGGTCCGAGCATCCACTTGCGGATGAGCTCGGGCTCGAAGTGCGCGCGCCAGACCAGCTCCCGCGGCCCCTCGACCAGGCGGGTGATGCGCACGTGGGTGTCGTCGAGCAGCTCCACCCGTGTGCCCTTGCCCTGCGCGTACTCGCGGAGATCCTGCAGCACGGTGTCGAGCTGCGCCATCGCCATCTTGATGCCTTCGACCTGGCCCATCTCGACGACCTGCTCGAGCGCGTCGACGGAGTCGAAATGGCTCGTGGTCACCACACGGGTGCCCTCGGCGGTGGGCTCGAACGAGAACGACATCCGCTGTGCGGGGAATCCGTCGAGCGGCTTTCCCTCCTCGTCGACGAACGAGTCGATGACCTCGAAGCCGTTCGGCGCGTCGATCGATACGAATTCCCACGCACCCGACGACTTCTCGCCGCGCGGACCGTTCATCGAGTAGACGGCACGCCCGCCGACGGTGTGGTCCCAGGCGGTGAAGGTGGCCGGCCATCCGGGAGGACCCCAGAAGCGCTCGAGCTGACGCGGGTCGGAGTACGCGCTCCAGACGCGGTCGATGGGGGCCGCGAAGTCGGCGACCACGGTCATGGTCAGGTTCTCGGCATCGGTGGTGACGTCGGTGACAGGCATGTTCAGTCTCCTTGTTCGTTCTTCGTGGTGTCGCTGGTGTCGGATGAGCCGGGCCGAGGCGTCTCGGCCAGCAGATCGTCGAGTCGGGCGATGCGCGACCGCCACAGCTCTTCGTATCGGGCGAGGAGCGCCCTGGCGCGGGCGATCATCTCCGGGTTCGCGCGAACGAGCCGCTCGCGTCCCTCGGCGCGCTTGACGATGAGGTTTGCGGCCTCGAGCACGGCGACGTGCTTCTGCACCGCGGCGAACGACATCTCGTATTCGGAGGCGAGGGTCGAGACCGACTGCTCACGCTCGATCGTCCGGCGCAGGATGTCGCGCCGGGTCGACGTCGCCAGTGCGTGGAAGACACGGTCGACCTCCGCTTCGCTCAGTTCTCTTTGTGCAACCATTTGGTTGTACGTTATGCCCGCGGAGCGGGTGTGTCAAGAGGGAAAGTTGTCGGACTCGCGTTGAGGTGACACAAACCCGCTTTAGGTGACACACAGTTTGGCTGCGGTGACACCGTGTGTCAGGAAACGCCGACGGCCTTCCTGCGGGACGGGCCGACGCGGAGGAGCATCAGCAGTGGATACAGGAGCGAAGGGGCTCCGATGGGCCCCCTCGTCTTCGCATTATCCGAACGCGGATTCGCTTGCGAAAGGGGCTGCGATGCGGCCAGTCGATGGAGCCAGGCCGATCATCCCTCGGCGCCGCACGTCGTCCACCGAGTTACATTGGCTCTCTCGCAGAAATGATGGCAGCCCTACGGCCGGACTGCACGAGTGGGAAGCTGTCGGTCGCGACCTCGGCGGCAGGGACTGGGCTGCAATCGATCCGATGCGAGTGCGTAAGTCGAAGGGCGTTCGTCATCGTTTTACGCCGGCGATGTACTTCTGGCAGCGCACCCGATCGCATGTATGGTGCGAATCTCAGCAGGAACGCTGGGAGGTTCTTTGGCTGGATTACGGCGGGCAGGTGGAGCGGCTGTGGGCGCAGCCATTGGCGATTGCGTTCGGGCGCAGTTCACGGTTGTCGGGGTTCTCGCACTTCCCGGACTTCTTGGCCCAGTTCACGGACGGCAGCCTCGGGCTTTTCGATGTGCGCCCGGCCAAGCGAGTCGACGAC
Source organism: Microbacterium sp. Cr-K32 (assembly GCF_000708345.1). NCBI lineage: Bacteria > Bacillati > Actinomycetota > Actinomycetes > Micrococcales > Microbacteriaceae > Microbacterium > Microbacterium sp. Cr-K32. The sequence continues at coordinate 115,117 of NZ_JARD01000009.1, forward strand.
GACGCGCTCGTCCAGTTCAAAGCGACAGCCGAGATCTGCGAGGTGCTCGGCTGGCGATACCTGGCACTCACTGGACACGACGATCTGGCGACAGCTAATCTCGATTGCCTTTCGGCATCTCGCCACGATCGTTGCGTGCCGACGCCCTCTATGGAGAGCCTGATCCTGGAGACCGCACGCAGTGGCCGACCACGCGGTGAGCTCTGCAGAATCGTGTCCCCTGAGTGCCCACCGCTGGCCTGCGCATGGGTCGACAACATGGCTTGGCGCCGCTTGCTTCACCTCGATTTAGCTGCCGTCTTCAGCAGCGAGACCGTCTACACCACCTCTGATTCAGCGCACGAGGGAAAGGCTGCGTGATGTCTGACGATTACAAGCTCCAGCTCGGCGACACCGTCGCGATCGAGGAGGAACTCTGGGTCTGGGAAGGCGTCCGCCGTGGCACCGAGGCCCGACTCCGTCGCGACGGTACCGCCGACGACTGGTTGAGCTTGTCAATGCCGGAATTGCTCGCGCATGCAGGCACCGCGCGACGCAGCTCGAGCACTCGTCTTCGAGCGGTCTCGGGCGATTGGCCGGCCGACGTCCTCGACATGGAGAAGCATCTGCAGGAGGTTTTCCGAGGCATACCGATGGATCCGACTGCGACCGCCTCACGTCCGCAGTACGACCTTGAGCGAACGACACAGGAACAGCGGATCGCGTCAAAGGTTCAGGAGCTGGCCGGTACTTCTCTCGGCCGATCACGGAAGGCACTCTTCAACTTCTGGAAGGCGTATCGATCGGAGGGCGTCGCTGCGGTAGATGCGCGACTGCATCCGAAAGGCAAGAAGCGGCTGATGATCGCGAAGGCTGATCCTCGCCTGGTCGCCGCCATTGACCGAGAACTCGACAGCCGGGTAAACATGTCGACGAGTAGCCGACGCCATTGTGCCGCCCTCGTCCGGCGCGCTTTAGAGTCCATGTACCCGGGCGACGCTATCTGCGAGATTAAGGACACTACGCTCCAGGGGTACATCAATGAGCGCGACGCAGGCAGGTACAGCTTCGCCAAGGCGACTACCCGCCGCACCGCATCCAACAGTCCCGACCGCGAGTACTTCTCCGGCAACGCGCACCGACTCGGCGCAGTCTGTGAGATCGACTCGACGAAGCTTGACGTCCAAGTGTGGGATGACAAGGGCAACATCTTCCGTCCGACCGTGACGGGGCTCTTCTGCGTGGGCAGCCGGATCCCGATGGCCTGGGCGATCCACGCCGATTCGCCCAACGGCTACGATCATGCACTGTTGCTGGCCCGGGCAATAGTCGGCCGCAGGGCCGTACCCGGTTCCGCCGCCGCAACGCTGTCCGGTTCAGCAACGCTTCCGGTCGAACTCATGAAGAAGATCAATCCGTATCTCGACGATGACTCGCTCGCCGTGCCGTGGATTTTCCCGCACTCGATCACCATCGATGGTGGCGCCGACTTCCGGTCGGCGACCTTCGAGGCCGCTTGCCGGGCGTTTGGGATTAATCTCGTCCTCGCCCCTCCCAACGCGCCGACCGTCAAGCCACACGTCGAGCGCAACTTCGGCACAACCTCCTCAGACTTTGCCACCTGGTTAGCCGGCTCCACGGGCAACTCTGTACACAACCGCGGCAAACACGCTGTGCCGATTCTGACACTGGACTCCGTTCGTCTCGCTTTCGACGCCTGGATCACCACAGTGTTCCTCAACTCGCAGCACCGCGGGCTGAGATCTCCGTTGTTCCCAGGGCGAAAATGGACGCCGAATCAGATGTATGCGGCTCTGTTCGAAGTTGGTCCGGGCGTGCAGCTCCCCTTTCGCGCGGAAGACTTTTTCGCGCTGCTGCCCAGCGAACCTCGAGTCATCAGTAATGAAGGAATCACTTTCAAGAACCGGGTTTATGACTCCCCTCTCCTGGCGGATCTTCGCAATCGTTCGCTGACGGGCGCCACCGCCGGATCACGACAGGCCCGGCAATTCGACATTCGCTTCGACCCCTACAATTCAAACGCCGTGTGGGTGCAGCATCCCGAGACCGACGAATGGATCGAGTGCTGGGACAAGCTGATCGACGAACGAGCCGCGTGGATGGTCGCCGAAGCACAGGTGAAGCTCGTCGAGCGCTTCGGCATCGGTGACCCCGGAGATACACCCAAGACGTCGGAGTTTCTCGATGAGATCGAACGACGAGCGCGCGGCGACAAGCAGGCACGCAAGCGCTACCTCCGAGAAGCGTCCGCGAAAGCCACCGGCGAGCCGGAGACCGACGCACCGCTCACCGAACCCGTGGCGATTGGACTACGCGAGTGGAACAATCCCGTGGACGTCGATGACATCGACTGGAACTCGTCGTCGTACGACATCGTCACGTCGAAAGAGCTGCACCCGTGATCATCGAGCCACTCGTCCTGCATCACGACCGAAAGACCACGCTCGCCGGCCTCCGTGAAGCGCTTGCGGCGCTGCCCCCGATGCCAACGTCGATCTCATTCTCGGACTACGCCGCGCTGAGCGCATCCGAGCGCAGCCTCTACGACGAGGCCCGCGATGATTATTTGCGGCTGACACTGCGAGTACCGACGCCCGAGCAAGATCTCAGTACGAGAATCCTCGCCAAGCACATCGCCGCGAACCCGCGCCGCAAGAACTCGCGCCGCGGGCTGATGGTTTCAGCGCCCATGTTCTACGGCAAGACTGAGCTCGCGTTGCTTCTTGCGCGCTCGGTGGAGAACGATCATGCCAAGAGATTCCCGGACTACGCCGATGACGGTGAAGTCCCTGTCGTATGGGTGGAGGTCACGGACCACGCTACGGGCAAGGCGCTGCTCAGTCAGATAATCAGGTTTCTCGCCCCGACGATCACGCTGCCGACCCAGATCACGACGGACAACCTCCGGCGGCGAGCGGTGGAGCTGCTGCACGTTCATCGCACGAAGCTCCTTGTGGTCGACGAAGCCCACAATCTCGGCGGAAGCGAGCCGTCGAGCGTCATCAAGGCGCTACAGAACGAGTCCTCAGCCACAGTCGTGCTGGTTGGGATCAATCTCACCAGAGGCAAGGCGTTCGGCTCCGGCGACGGCCTCCAGGTCACGATGAGATGCGACTTGGTCGAACTGCGGAGGGTCGACATCCAAAGCGATGAAGGGCTCGCCCTGTGGCGTCGCTGGGTCGCGATCTTCGACCGCAATCTTCCACTGTGCGAGCACGGCCGGGGCATGCTCACCAAGAACTCTGCCGCTCTTCATGCCGCCGCCGACGGACGCCTTTCGGTGCTCGCGATGATCATCGAGCGACTTGTCGCATCGATCCTCGATGAACCCGAGCGTACGGATGAACGGGTGACCCGCGAGCGGCTATTCGCGGTCCTCGACGGTTTACGGCAGACCACGCGCGTCCAACACAGAGTGCAACTCAGCGACCTCGTGGAAGCCGCGTGACCGACGCTCGGGCATGGCCCATCCGACCTAAATGGCACCGCTTCGAGTCGCCGCGATCGTACGCCCAGCGTCAATGCGAAGCTGCACGTGTTCCCTTCGACTACGTCGAGCGAGGACTCACGACCGAAGCCCGGCCATACATCTACCGCGTATGGGTTGATGAAGCTGGGACGGCGAGCACAATCGAGGCTGCAGCCGGCCGTCCTGAAGGCCACTACCTGCGCCTCAAGCGCCTCGCTCAGCCCAAGCCTCACCAGTTGTACTCGGACCGGTTCCTCTGCCGACTGTGCGCCGCCGGCGATCGCGTGCAGCAGATACCGCACGATCGCGAGAACTGGTGTCTGCGGCACCCGGGCCAGCTCGTCTGGACGGGCCCCGGAACGACGCCGGAGTCGCAGCGAATATTCCCATTCGACCGCGAACTGGCGAAGGCCGAGCACCTTTTCAGGCACCTCGTCGCCATTGACCGGGTCGACGCACGGATGCACGCGCGGGTGTGGGAGATGGTGCGAGACAATGCGTGGTTGACCCAGCCCGACGGATGGAAGCCAGCGTTGGCCGTGTGCCGCGAAGATCACGAGGTTCGTGGTCGAGCCGAGTTATACCCGGAGACCATCGCAGTACTTGCCGCGCTTTCGAATGCCGACAATGTTGCACGATGGTCTGGGCTTCCTGCCGACGAGCTACGTCCTGCCATCCTCGAGGCTTTGCCGCCAATGGCCGGAGCGATCCGGGTGCTCGTTGAGCGAATAGTGCTGTGGCTACGCCCACGCCGCCGCGCGGTCCGTCCAACTCGCATCGACCCGTTGAGCCTGCCGCTGGACATCGTAGACACGTCAGCGATCATCGATTCGGCGGCAGCGTACCCACTGTGGATTCAGCGGCGCCCACGTGCTGTGGGAGAATGGGACTGGGGTCGTAACGACGAGGCCCACGATCCATGGGAACCACGTCGGACATCAGTGCCGGCATGGTGGGTGTGCGACGAAGGCCACTCCTGGGAAACGACTCCGTACGTGCGCGCGATAGCAGGTTGCCCGCACTGCGCGGGACTCGCAGTTTGGCGAGGGCAGTCAGACCTCGGTACTCAATTTCCCGATCTGGCGGCAGAGTGGGACAAGTCACCTGGGGCGAACGCTGGCGGACCTGACGATGTCGGCCCTGGATCTAATCGCCGCGTCAAGTGGGTCTGCCGAAGGGGGCACCGGTGGGTGGCCACGATCAACAACAGGGCGCGGAACGGCTCCGGTTGCCCTTATTGTGCGAACAAACGCGCGATCCCAGGGGAGACCGATCTCGCAACCCTGCGCCCCGACCTTGCGGCCGAGTGGGACCACGATCGCAACGGCAAGCTCACGCCTCACGTCGTCGGCGCCCGTACCACGAGGAGGGCCTGGTGGGCGGGACAGTGCGGCCACAATTGGCAGGCGTCGATCGCAAATCGCACCCGCGGCAATGGTTGCCCATACTGCGCCGGCAAGCGAGCCCTACCTGGGGTGACGGACCTCGGCACACTCCGCCCCGACCTCGCCGCTCAGTGGCACATCAGCAACGAGCTGCGGCCCGAGCAAGTACGCCCTAGTGCTGGCAAAAAGGTGGCCTGGCAGTGTGAAGAGGGCCACGTCTGGGAAGCAGCAATCTATAGCCGCTCGAGCGGCAGCGGGTGTCCTTACTGCGCGGGCAAACTTGTTGTGCCCGGCAAGACGGATCTCGCCACGCTGCGACCCGAGCTCGTGCCGGAATGGGACGCATCAAATGCGCTCAGCCCGCACGAGGTGACGGCGCACTCGAAGCACCGCGCCATGTGGAAATGCGTGGAGGGGCACGTCTGGGCGGCGAGGGTCTTCAGCCGAACGAGCCGGCGTGGCAGCGGATGCCCGCTCTGCAATGGACATCAAGTGGTTCCGGGCGTGAACGACCTGTCGACATTGCGGCCTGACCTCGCTGTCGAATGGGATGTCAGCAATAGACGCGCACCGGGCACGCTGAGGCCCACTTCGACCATCATGGCAGCTTGGCGATGTCCGAAAGGGCACCTCTGGAAGGCGACGGTGGCAAGCCGCTCTTCAGGCCGCAGCTGCCCATCGTGTCCAGCCCCTGCTTGCGTGGACCTGGCGTGAACTCGGAGGCATCGACGCGAACGAATGTGGGGTGCGCTCGGGGCACGACACGAGAGCGGGCCCTCCGTTACCCTAGGGTCACTAATCGCGCCTCAACGACTCCGAAGGTCGGGCGCGTCCTCTGGGACTAAATCCGCCAGCGAGGCTCCGAGCACCTGCGAAAGTGCGAGCATCGTGCGAAGCGTAGGGTTCGCGGGGCTTCCCGGGCGCGACTCCCCCTTTTCGTACTTCTGGTAGGTGTAGCGCGTGAGTCCGGACCGATACGCGACGTCTTCCTGGCTTAGCCCAGCGCGCTCGCGCGCAGAACGGAGCGAGGTCGCGAAGCGCTGGGAGTACGCGCTCCACTCCGCTTCAATCTCTTCGTTCCGTCGGGGCACCTGTCAAGCGTCTCGATCAGCCATTCCGCGTATGGCCTAATCGGTATGGCATAATTCGGAAGGCCATACGAAACAATCTCGTCCTCGTCGGATCGCTCCGCTTCCTCTGCACGTGTGCTGCCCATCCCGATGACAGGCGGTCGCGTCACGGAAGGGCCCGTGCAAGCGACCGCGATTGTGATGGTTGAGATGCCCGAGTCGTACCCGATCTGGTGGCAGGACATCGACTCGCCTCCGCCAGCCGAATGGGTCTACATGTTCGAGGGTTTCACCGGTGACGACACGGCAGAACAGTGGGCGTTGGCCGCGGCGGTCTTCGTCGCTCAAACACGTCGCCGCACCGCAGCGGGCCCGACGTTCGCGGAGCTCTTCACACATCTTCTGCCAGATACGGACGGACTCCCTGGCCCCCTGCCACGGAATCTAGACTTCGCACAGCGGCGTCGCGCCGTCGCGGGCTTCCGTGTTCACGCGGCCATCGAATGGCGTCGCCGAGGAATGATCAGCTTCGACAAGGGAGTCATGCGTAGCCTGCGGGTGGGTCGCGAGTTTCGTGAGAGGTCTCGGCGACGTCAGCAAGCCCGTGACGCCGCGCGCCGCGCGTGCGGAACCGAGCGCGAGACCATCGCCGGGCTCGCGGACACTGTGGCCGCCTCAGAAGGAGAGGAGTGACATGACGGACGAATTTCCACCGGAACTGCAAGGCCTCGTCAAGCGGATCGCTCCCGGTTGGCCAGAGCTGCTCGAAGTTGGAGTCGGCTGGCACCCGCTACTGGCGAGACTCGACGCAACGCTGTCCGTCATCGCTCCGCGCTACGTCGTGCAGCAGGTGAAGTCAAAGTTCGGCACCCTGAGCTTCTATGCCGACCCGACTTCGGACCCGTCGACCTTCGATGAGGCGTTCACGGACGCGATTCGCGCCGCAGAGTGGAAAAGTACGGTGATATGCGAGGTATGCGGGTCTCCGGCGAGGCAGTACGTAATCAGGATGTGGGTCTCAACGCTCTGCCCTGTCCACGCCGGGGAGGCGAACGGCGACGGTCCAGGTCCAGATTCGTCTTCGGTGGACGCTTGATCGAATCGATCAAGAGACTTCGTTGGCCTGCAGCAGTATCCAACGCCGACGCTTCGCTAAGTTGCTGAGCTCGGATGCCTACAGTTATGCCGTCGCGCGAGGGCCCGGAGAATATACGAACTTATAGGCATGTGTAGCGATTCCCTATACATGCCTATAAGTAGCTATATGCGCGTTCGAAACCCATCATCAGAGCCCTCGTACGGCTAGCAACGACGGCTCTCAACGCGGCCGCGATTCGGCCTAGCTCGGTCCGCGCAACTCTTCTCGGCCGTTGAGCATGCGTCGGGGACGACACTCAGCTTGCAGACTTAAGACCCAAGCAATCGGGGATTTCGCCATTCGCTCCTGTTTGGGTCGAACCGGTGAGGGCCGTCCATGTTCGCCGTGGTGGAGCCGCGCACGATGAGTTGTGTGGGGAATTCGTAGCGCCGAACGGGCGGCGGCAAGTCGGACAGTGATTGCAGAAGCAGCTCGACTGCGGTGCGACCCATCTCGATGTAGGGCTGGCGCGCGGTGGTCAGCTGAGGTGTCACGAGAACTGCGGCCCGCTCGTCATCGAAGCCCGCGACCGCGACACGGTCAGGGACCCGGTGGCCACGCGCGGCCAGTTCATGCAGGACTGTCGCCGCGAGGACGTCGAAAGCGCAGAAGACGGCATCGACGCTGTGGCCGCGATCCAAGGTCTCGCCGAGTTCCGGGCATCCGGGCGCAGTCTCGTCGTAAACGGTTTCGACGATGAGATTCTCGTCGACCGCGATACCAGCAGAAATCAGCGCGTCACGGTACGCCCGCTCACGCTCCTGGACGTAGTAAAAGTCGCCCCAAACCGGTGAGCCTCCTGCGAACCGCGACCGCACGAACGCGATTCGGGAGCGCCCCAGATCCAACAGGTGCTCAACCACTTCCCGGGCGCCAGCGTAGTTCGCCGCCGAGATGGACGGAAGGTGTATGTCGACGCTCGAGTCGTCGATCGCAACCCCGGGTATGCCGAGGCTGTCGCAGGCGTCTCGAACAGACCTCTGGTCGGGAACGCCGATGACGATCACGCCCTCGGTCGGCACGTTGGACAGCCCGGCGATCACCTCAGCCACCGTCTCACCACCACGAACGGGATGTATGAATACTTGATAGTCGACGGCGGCGGCGGTCTCGATGCAAGAGTCTGCGATGAGCTCCCACCATGTCCACACGGTGCTCGGTACGATCACACTGATCGCATGAAAGCCACCCCGCCGCAACGCGCGTGCTGCGACCGAGGGCCGGTATCCGAGCTCCCTGGCGATGGTTCGGATCCGATCCCTTGTCGCCTCGCTGACGTCCGGATGATCACCCATCGCCCGGGACACGGTCGCGATCCCAACGCCTGCCGCCCGCGACACATCGGTCAGCGTCACCCGTCGTGCCATTGCGCCTCCCGGAGCTCTTCTTGACTGCGTTGCACTCACCCGCTACCTTATCCATAGCGTTTCCGGAAACGTTACCGGAAACGATGATCATCACCTACTCAGTAGGCTCAACGACGAGGAAACCCGATGTCCACGACGACTCCGGCCGCTGACGGCCGAACCACACTCACTCCGGTCAGTGCAGGCTTCATAGCGATCTACGCGCTGGCGATGTTCGGCGTCTGGATGGCGATCAACCTTCCGGCCTCCGTGACGCTGGCGCTGCGCATCTCGGAGATCGACCCCGAAGGGAAGACCACGAGCTACTCGATCGCCGCCGGCGTTGGAACGCTCACAGCAGTGCTTGCCAACCCGTTCTTCGGACGGCTGTCCGATCGCACGCGCAGCCGGTTCGGGCGACGCCGCCCCTGGATCGCAATCGGCGTGCTCGGCATGACGGTTGGCGCTGCGGTGATAGGCCTCTCGAATTCGTTCCCGCTGCTGTTGCTGGGATGGATCCTGATGCAGGCGTTCGTCAACGCCGCGATCGCCGGGATCCTCGCCATCGTCGCCGATCGCATCCCCGAGTCGCAGCAGGGATTCATCGGCTCGCTCTCCGGAGCTGCCTCCGCCGCGTCGATCGTGATCGGTATCTTCTTCATCCAGGCGTTCCCGTCGAACATCCTCGCCCAGATCGGCCTGCCGGTGGCGCTGGCGATCGTCTTCAGCGCAGCGCTGATCGCCGTCTTCAAGGACGACACTCCGGCCGCCGAGCCGCTGCCTCCCTTCGGCGTGAAGGAATTCTTCGGCTCATTCGTCGTCAACCCGCGCCGCGAGCCTGCCTTCACCTGGCTGCTGCTCGCCCTCTTCCTCATGTTCGCCGCGTGGGGCGTCGCATCCACCTACACGGTCTACTTGCTGCAGGACATGCTGGCCGTGCCTGAAGATCAGATCGGCGGGGCGATCACCCTTTCGTACGTCATTCCGGGGATCGTCGCGTTCGTCGTGGGCCCGCTCGGCGGCTGGGTAGGGGACCGGATCGGCCGACGGAAGCCGGTCCTGATCTTCGCCGCCCTGGCGGGCGCAGCAGGTATGGTCACCATCGCCACGGCGTCTACGGTCGTGCAGTTCCTCATCGGCGTGACTCTCGTGTCCGGCGTCGGTGCCGGTGTCATGATGGGCACGTATATCGCCTTCGGCGTCGCGGTAATGCGGGACAAGCTGTCGGCTGCAAGGAACCTCGGCGTGATCAACATCGCGATCACGCTGCCGTTTTCGATCATCCCGTTCATCGCCCCTCTGCTCCTCGGCATCGGCGGCGGGACGTCGAACTACATCGCCCTCGTCCTATTCGGTGGCGCACTCACGCTCCTGGGCATCCTCCCGCTCGCCGGCATCCGCACCGCGCGCTGACCCCTACCCGATCTGGTGCGGATGCGCTGAGCATCCCGCACGAAAGGAATCTCCATGAACGACTACCTCGACCCGACCCTGCCCGTTGAGCGCCGAGTCGACGACCTCCTCGGTCGAATGACGGTCGCCGAAAAGGCCGGCCTCATGTTCCACCCCACCACCGAGCCCGGCGGTGACTCGATCACCGACGTCGACGCGCTTCGCGACGCCGAGCTCAACGTGGTGACCCGCGGCATCAACCACTTCAACATCCTCGGCGGAGGAGACAGCACGGGAGTCGCGACCTGGCACAACACCCTCCAAGAGCTCGCCTCCAGCACTCGCCTCGGCATCCCCATCACGCTCTCGTCCGATCCTCGCCACGGGTTCCGCAGCAACCCATTCACCGGACAGTCCCTCGAAAGCCTCTCGCGTTGGCCGGAAACGACTGGCATCGCAGCCATCACCGGCACCGACGTCGCCCGGGAGTACGCCGACATCATTCGACGTGAGTTCCTGGCGATGGGAATCCGGGTCTATCTCGGGCCGATGGCAGACATCTTCAGCGAGCCGCGTTGGTCACGCGGGTTCGGCACGTTCGGGGAGGATCCCGCCCGCGTCGCCGAACTCACCGTCGCCTTCATCGAGGGACTCCGTGGCGGGGAGAGGTTGGGTCGTGACTCCGTCGCCGCGGTCGCGAAGCACTTCCCCGGGTGCGGTCCACAGCTGCGCGGGGACGACCCGCACGACTCGCGGTACCCCGACCAGGTGTATCCCGGCGGGATGCAAGAACTGCATATTCAGCCGTTCGAGAAGGCCTTCGCCGCAGGGGCGACGCAGGTGATGACCTCGTACGGCAAGCCGGTCGGCACCGAGTGGGACGAAGTCGCGATGTCATTCAACGCCCCTGTCCTGCGAGACATCCTCCGCCAGCGCCTTGGCTTCAACGGAATCGTCGTGACCGACTGGAACGTGCTCGAGGGCGAGCAGATGGGCGATCTCATGTTCGGCCCGAACGGGTGGGGACTCGAACATCTCAACCCGGTAGAGCGAGCCAAGATCGCCATCGATGCCGGTGTCGATCAATTCGGCGGGGACCGTAACATCACCCTCATCGAAGAGCTCGTAGACTCGGGCATGGTCGCGGAGGAGCGCATCGACCGGTCCGTGCGACGACTACTTCGGGAGAAGTTCCAGCTCGGCATTTTCGAGAATCGGCATGCTGACGTGGACAACGCTCAGACCACGTGCGGCGCCCCCGTGTACTTCGAGAAGGGCGTCGCAGCGCAACGGGCATCGCTCGTGCTGCTGTCCGATGCTGCGGGTGTACTGAGCGCGGATAGTCGCGTGTTCCTCGTCGGCGTGCAGGGCGTGTCCGGACTCGAGATCGCGGACAGGCTCGAAGACGCCGAGGCGATCGTTGTCCGCCTCGAAGCGCCTTTCGAGCCCGGACACGGATCGGTTGTTGCCGAGTACTTCCACGGCGGCACCCTCGAGTTCTCGGATGACACCATGGCCCGGCTACGCTTCTACGCTGCCCACGCGCCACTCTACGTTTCGGTGTTCCTCGAGCGCCCAGCCATCCTCAGCCCCCTCCTCGAACTCGGAGCAACCATCATCGGCGACTTCGGAGCGAGCGATGAGGTCGTCATCGACGCACTCACAGGGCACGCACCGCTTACCGGCCAGCTGCCTTTCGACATCCCCTCATCGATGGAAGCAGTGGAGAACTCCCGGGAAGACGTTCCCTTCGACACCGAGGCACCTCTCTTCCGCGCTGGTTTCGGGATCACGCGAGGGCTCGTGCTCCACTCGTAAAGCCACCTTGACCAAGGCACCGACCTGCACGATGTCTGTCTGAGAATGACGAGAGCCTCCGGATGGGATTCAGCCGCCCGGAGGCTCTCGCCGCATGCTTGTTCGGCGCGGATTTGGCGCCCGGTTGGTCATCCCGACGAGGCGGAGATCCTCCGTTTCGGCGTCGGGCCCGCGGTCATCCTTGCTGACGTTGTGTCGTGCAAGACTTCGAGACCTCCCCCACCAGCGGTCCCCTCCTGGACCGATCGCCATCGGCGAGCTGCGACCACGCGACAGCCGATGCGGCCGTGGCGCCAAGCAGATGGGAGATGACGCGAGGGAGCATCAGCGCCGGACCAAATCGACAGCTCAGTGGCCTGGTGTGACCTGACGGCTTGAGGTACCTCCCAGGCACTGGTCGTTCGCTGGGCGAGCGCCCGTGGGGTTCAAGGATTCTGCATGACGGTCTCGCCGATCACGTCGTGCAGCTCAGCCGCGCAGAGCGGAGGGTGGCATCGATCTCAATACCACTTCGTCAATCCGCCGTCGATGACGAACTCCGCTCCCGTGGAGAAAGAGTTGTCATCGGACAGCAGGTATAGCACCAGCGATGAGACCTCATCCGGCTGGGCGCGACGCTTCAGCGGGGTCATTCCGACATAGTGCGCCAGGACGTCCGCATCGATGCCGGCGTCCATCTCCGTGTCAATAAAACCAGGGCAGATGGCGTTGACGAGAATGCCGTCGTCCGCGAACTCGACGGCTGCGACTCGGGTCATCGCCATCACGGCGGCCTTCGAGGCGCAGTATGCGACTCCGTGAACCGTTCCGCGCAGTCCGGATGTCGAACTCACATTAACGATCCGACCTCCGCCCGTACGCGCCATGGCCTGATGGACCTCGCGCATGCCCAAGAAGACACCAATCTGGTTGATACTGACGACCCGCTGGTAGTCGGCGACGCTGAATTCGTCGATGCTGTGCTCCAGATTGATTCCGGCGTTGTTGACCAGGCCGTGCACGCCGCCGAATACTCGCTCCGCTTCGGAGATCACGTTCGACCAACTCGCCTCGTCGCTGACATCGTGGGCGACGAAGAGAGCCCGTTCGCCAAGGGCGTCGGCGTTTGCGCGTCCGCGGTCGACATTGATGTCAGTCAGAACGACCTTCGCGCCCTCGTTGTGCAGCCGGCGTGCGTGGGCCGCGCCCATGCCGCTTCCCGCGCCAGTGACGATCACTGTCTTCTGTGCCATGCGGTTCATCGGTTCCTCCTGGTTGAGAGATGGTAGGTCAGACTGCGAGTGCTCGAGGTGCGAGTCATTGAGTCCTCGTTCGGATGCTAGGCGGTTAACCTCAACCTGTCTACTGTTGACAGATTGCAGTTTCGTCTCTAGATTCACACAAGCGACGATGCGCTCAGCAGGGCTCTGTCAACGATCCGCTGGATCTGTTCGGCAGAATGCGTCGCGATCGAGATGAAGAGGAGTTCGGATGCGCAACGGCGAAATCGGGTACTGGATGGCGCAACCGGACCTCGACTGGCCAACGGCTCCGGGTGTCGACGGCGATGAGGTGGTCGACGTCGCGATCATCGGCGGCGGGCTTACGGGTCTCTGGACCGCTTGGGCCATCAAGCAGTTGGACCCGCATGTGTCTGTCCATGTCTACGAGGCCGAGCAGTTCGGCTACGGCGCGTCTGGGCGTAACGGAGGCTGGCTGTCTTCAAAGCAGATCGGCCTCCGCAACGTCCTCGCGAATGGAGCCGGCGGCAGGGCCGGTGTGGTCGCGATGAACGAGCGGCAGAAGCTCGCCGTTTACGAGGTCGTTGACCTGCTCGGGGCGGAAACGATCCACGCACGACGCGGCGGAGCTCTTCAGGTGGCCCGGAGCACTAGCGAGCTAGCGCGGTTGCGAGCATACGTCGACAAGAGCCGCCAATGGTCCGTGCCCGAGGAAGACCTCCGCCTTCTGAGCGCGGAGGAGACGTCGGAACGGGTCAACATGACTCGTCTGGTCGGTGGGATGTATTCCCCGCACTGCTTCACTGTGGATCCAGCTCGCATGGTCGCGAGCCTTGCGCGCCTCGCTCGCGACGCCGGAGCCGAACTGCGCTCATCAGCCCGGGCCTCGGGCATCCGTTCGGGGTCATTCACGGTCGAGGAGCACACGATCCGGGCGAGATGGATCGTCATCGCGACCGAGGGCTACACGTCCCTTCAGCCAAGACAACGCCGAACGATGCTCCCGATGAACAGCTCCATGCTCATCACCGAACCCATCGCACCGGCCGACTGGAAGCGCATCGGCTGGTCTGAGCACGAGGGCGTATCCTCGACCGCCCACACATACTTCTATGGCAGGCCGACAATCGATGGACGCATCGCAATCGGAGGACGTGGCACACCCTATAATTTCGCGGGCTCGTTCGACCGCCCAGGCAGGATAGATGGAAAGACGATCGAAGCACTGCAAGCGACGCTCAACGACCTCTTCCCGGACGTCTCCATGACGCCAGCGCACGCGTGGAGCGGAATCCTCGGGATCCTCCGCGACTGGTCGCCGTACGTAGATGCAGACGAAGAGGCGGGTATCCTGCGGGTCGGCGGCTACGCGGGCCAGGGCGTTACCGGTGCTTACCTCGGCGGGCTGATCGCGGCCGAGCTCGTGCTCAGCCGAAGGACAGAACTCTCCGACTCGCCGTGGGTACGGCCACTGCCCAGCAAATGGGAACCAGAACCCTTGCGATGGATCGGCGCCAACGCCCTGTACGGCGTGTATGGCTGGGCCGACCGCCTTGAGCGACACCGAACCGACGGTCGAACCTCGACTCTAGCGACTATCGCAGACAAGTTCGCGCGACGGGGATAGCACTCCTTGAGTCGTACGCCAGCAATTTCATACATCACACAGAACGTCCCCACACAAGCGGCGATCGCTTGCGGGACTATGGATTGGAGAAGACAGTGAACCGATCAGGCCAAACCGCCCCCGAGGCAATCGCCGCAGCGCTCATCCCTGCGCTCGAGACTGCCTTTGCAAAGCCCGATGCGGCGAAGCTCGCCGAGCTGTTCGTTGACAACGTCGGATGGCGCGACGTGTATGGACTGACGCTCAACATTCGCCAGTGCCATTCTCGGGAGGAGGTCAACGAGCTTCTCATCGCGGTCAGCGACGAGATGGCGCCTACCGGATTCGAGATCGACGTTGATCGCCCTGCGCCCTCTCGCACGGCTGACGGGACAGTCGAGGTCTTCTTCCGTTTCGACACCACGATCGGGCGCGTTCGCGCGCTGGCTTATGTCGATGGCAACGGGAAGGTGAGCAACGTGCTCACGTTGCTCGACGGTCTGCACGACGCACCGCCCGTATGGCCCCGCCACGGAAGGTTCGACATCCAGAACCCGGGTCAGAGGTGGTCGTCGCACATAGAAGCTAAGTCGTCGTTCGTCGAGAAGGATCCCGAAGTCCTGATCGTCGGCGGCGGGCAATTCGGCGTCATGACAGCTGCCTCGCTCGCGCGACTCGGCATTGAAGCCCTTGTGGTTGACCGACTGCCGCGGGTCGGGGACGTGTGGCGCACGCGCTATGAGGCCCTGCTGTTGCATCAGAGCTACGGCGTTCTTCAGTTCCCCTTCATGAAGTACCCCGAGAGCTTCCCGGAGTATCTTCCGAAGGACAAATTCGCTGACTGGTTCGAAGTCTTCGTGAAGGCCTTCGACTTGAACTTTTGGACGTCGACGACGGTTCTCGGCGCGACCTACGACGAGGACACCAAGCGGTGGGCGGTCGAACTCGAGCTCGCAGACGGTACGCGGCGCACGATGCGGCCGACGCAACTGGTCATGGCAACGGGAGGGCTCGGTGTCCCTTCGTTCCCTCAGATGGCCGGTCTCGACTCGTTCGCAGGCGAGAAAGTACATGCCGTGGACTACCGCGAGCCGTCACCCTATGTCGGAAAGGACGTTCTCGTTGTCGGTATGGGTACTACCGCGCACGACATCGCCCTCGACATCACCCTGGCTGGCGGGAGGACGCACATGCTCCAGCGCAGCCCACTGATCGTGATCGACCTCCCCACCGCCAACAAGATGTACGGCGATCTAAACAATCCAGAGATCCCCACCGATCTCGTCGATATGAGGAGCCTTGCGACGGTGTACCCGAAGCAGCGGCAGGCATTCCTCGACTTCCAGCGTGAAGTTGCTGATGTCGACGACGTCGAGCTGTCGTCCGAGCTCGAGCGAGCCGGAATGAGGGTATGGAAGGGTGAGGATCAGACTGGCTTCTATTACAGCTTCCTACGCACGCTGGGTGGCTTCTACATCAACGTCGGCGCGTCCGACGCGATAGTGCGTGGAGACATCAAGGTTGTTCAGGCCACTGAGGTCCAGCGGTTTGACGAGTCCGGCCTCATCATGAGCGACGGGAGTCACCGACACCTCGACGCAGTGATCTTCGCCACGGGGTCGGAGGCGCCGGCCGAAGGCCTGCGCCGGATCCTCGGAGACGAGTTGGTCGCGAAGGTCGGGAAGATCTGGGGACATGACACCGACGGCGAGATGTCGAACGTCTTCAAGCCGACGGCCCAGGCTGGTCTGTGGATCATGATGGGCAGCATCCCTATGGCGCGACAGTTGACGCCTCCCGTCGCGCTCCGCATCGCGGCGGAGCTGAAGGGAATCATCCCGGCTTCCTTCGACGATGAGGCACATCCGTCCAGGCGTCGACGCCTTCCCCTCCATGCTGCCGACAACGGTCGCCTGATCGCACATCCCGAGCCCATCTCCCAGCACGAAGCAACAGGACGGACGAACGCATGACGCATGCAGTGGTGAACCCCGCGACCGAAGACGTCATCACGACGATCGAGCTCGCAAATGCAGGTGAGGTTGACCGAGCGGTAGAGCGTGCGCAGCCTGCGCTACGCGCGTGGAACGACATGGGGCCGAGTGGGCGGGCGCGCGCGCTGCACCGGCTCGCAAGAACCATCGAAGATCACGTCGACGAACTCGCACGCATCGAGTGCCTCAACACGGGCCGGCCCTTGGCGGATGGTGTCGCTGATGCCCGCCACGTCCAGAGTGTCATCGAGTATTACGCAAACGCTCCAGAGAGGATGTCGGGAGAGCAGATTCCCGTCGACGGTGGCATGACGTTGACGTTCCGCGAGCCGCTCGGAGTGATCGGCATCATCGTGCCGTGGAATTTCCCGCTGATGATCACCGCATGGGGGGCAATCCCTGCCCTCGCAGCTGGCAACGCGGTCATCCTGAAGCCCGCTCTGCTGACGCCACTGTCCGCTCAGCGGCTGGAGGAGCTTTTCGTCGAAGCTGGACTCCCACAAGGGCTCTTCCAAGTCATCGTGGGCAGCGGTGGGGAGATCGGCGAACGAATCGCCACCCATCCCGGGATCGCAAAGATCGTCTTCACCGGCTCAACCGAAGTGGGAGCGCGAGTCGCGAGCTTGGCGGCGCCATTGATGAAGAAGGTGACGCTGGAACTCGGGGGCAAGAGCGCCAATCTCATCTTCGCGGACGCCGACATCGCAAAGGCAGCCAAGGCTGCGACGTCCGTGTTCCACAATGCGGGTCAGGACTGCTGTGCGCGCGCACGCATCTATGTCGAGCGGCCAGCATACGACGAGTTCCTCCGCGAGTACGAGCGTGCGATCCAGTCGCTTCGGATTGGCCCTCCTGACCTGCCGGGCGGAGCGGATGTGGGACCACTCATTAGCCGTCGACACCTCGAGCACGTGTCAGCATTCGTGGATGGAAGCGACGAAGTGCTCATCCAGGCAGCCCGGCCAGAGGGGCCCGGATTCTGGTTCCCTCCCACCGTCATCTCCCCCGCGAGCCGTGACGCGCGCATCATGCGCGAGGAGGTCTTCGGTCCTGTCGCCACCGTGGTCCCGTTCGATCACGAGGATCATGTGGTCAGGGAAGCGAACGACTCTCCCTTCGGCCTCGCCGGAACAGTGTGGACGAGCAACCTCGCTCGCGGGGTGCGCGTCTCGCGCGCCATCGAAGCGGGCGTCATATCGGTGAACTCCAACTCCGCCGTACGCTACTCAACACCCTTTGGCGGGTACAAGATGTCGGGCCTCGGCCGCGAGCTGGGACCGGACGCACCTTTCGAATTCACCCAGACGAAGTCCGTGTTCTTCGCGGCGGACTGATGCCGACTCGCTCCGGCGGAACGCCTCCTGCGTAGAGTGGGGGCGGTCCGCCGGAGCAACTTGCGAACACACTCACGGGATGAATCCCACCAGCACACGAGGGAGCAGCATGAGTGTTCTTGAGCCGGTAGCCAGCGGCGCACTGACCAGTGAGATCACGGCGAAGCTACGAAACGCCATCCTTGATGGCACCTACCAGCCTGGACAGCAACTGTCACAGGCTGAGATCGCCCGGCAACTGGAGACTAGTCGCGGACCCGTGCGAGAAGCGCTCCTCCTGCTTGTTGGCGAGGGGTTGATCAAGGAGATCCCACGACGTGGTTCATTCGTCACGAAGCTCAGCGTTCAGCAAATCGGCGAAATCCTCGATGTGCGAGTCGCTCTGGAGGTACGGGCTGCACAAATCATCCTCCGTGATCGTCCGGACGGGTGGGAAGCGCTCCTCGAAAACGTCTTGATCGAAATGGAGGCGGCAATCGCCAGCGGCGACGCCAACCAAATCTTGTCGCTTGACGTCGCGTTTCATGAAGAGCTCTGCCGAGCTAGCGAGAACACCTGGCTCCTGTCAGTCTTCAAGCAGGTTTCCAACCAACTTCGGATCTACATCAGACTCGACAACGCCATCGCAAATCTCAGCGGCGGGAGCATCCTGGACGAGCACCGGAGACTGCTTGATGCCCTCCGGAAGGGCGCTGGCGAGGAATTCGCTGATCTAATCATCAGACATATCGAGCAGACGAGACTTCGCCTTCTGCAGCGCCTGTCGGTCTAGACGCTCGCGACGCCGCAGACGCGAACGCCTCGAGCACGGTGCTGATCGCCGGAGCGACCTCCGCCCCGGCACGATAGGCCGCGAACACCGTCCTCGCCGGCGCTCCATCGAGCCTGACCGACTGCAGGGCGGGGCGCTCGCTATCGATCAGCAGCCGTGGAAGCAAAGCCATCGCATGGCCCTTCTCGACCAGACGCATCTGCACCAGAAGGTCGTCGGACTCGAACTGCACATCTGGCTCAATTCCCGCGTCCCTGCACATCGACACCGACCAGCGACGAGCATCGCTGCCTTCCGGCTCCATCACCCAGGGCAGGCTCTCGGCGGCCGAGGCAATCGTTCGGCCTCCTGCATAGTTCGGAGGCAGCACGAGATCCAAGGAGTCCAGCAGGACGGTTGTGCGATGCAGCAGGCCAGTGCGTGTCACCGGCTGACCCGGATACTCCTCACCGATCACTAGGTCGAATTCGCGAGCTGCAAGCGCGCCAAGCGCTCGGGCCGGTTCGATTCGACTCACCAGCATCCGGAGCTGCGGAGATGTACTCGCCAGACGTTGAAGCACGTGAGGCACGAGTGCGAGCGCAACGGTCTGCAACGCGGCCACCCGCACGTTGCCGGCTGGCTCGGCTCGCACAGCTGCGACCTCGGCCCGCGCGATCTCAACTCGCGAGAAGATTCCAATCGCGTGATAAGCGAGAAGTTCTCCCTCTTTCGTCAGTCGCAGTCCTCGTCCAACCCTCTCGACGAGTTGTGCTCCGACTTCAGCTTCCAGCACCTTCAGTTGCTGCGACACCGTGGATGGAGTGAAAGAGAGTGCGTCGGCGACCGCTGCAAGCGAACCTCGCCGTTGCAGTTCCTCCAGGAGCGCGAGCCGGTGCAAATTGAGCATTCGTCATTCTAACCATTCGATGAAACCGAAGTGAACACCAGCAAATCATTCGCTTGTCACTGAGGATCAGTCCACTCATCCTTGACCTATCACGCACGTGATGCGAAAACGACCTAACGCGAACTGAAGGCAAACTTCATGGCCCACTACAGCCCATTTCTCTTCCTCTCCGAGACGGACATGTTCACGGCTGGGGTGAGCGACGCAGGGAGAAGCGTTGACGTAGCGGACGAGGTCTTTCGGCTGCTGCATACCGGCGACTACGTGATGGGCGGTCTCGACCAGAACAGTCATGGCCTTGCCCTGGTGTTCCCGAAGTGGTCACCGTTTCCGCAGATGCCGGTCGCGGGGCCGGACCGCAGATTCTCTGCGATGCCGGCATACCTCGGCGGTCGTTTCGACCTCTGTGGAGTCAAGTGGTACGGCTCGAACGCCGCCAACCGTGAGCGGGACCTACCGCGATCGATCCTCACGCTGATGCTAAACGACAAAGACACCGGTGAGCCGCTCGCTCTTATGTCTGCTGGCGCGCTGAGCGCCTCACGAACGGCAGCGGTCCCCGCGGTGGCGAGCCGGTACCTACCGGGGCGTCCGCCGCGGACCCTGGCTGTGATTGGGTGCGGGGTCATCAACAGGGCGATCGTGCGTGCACTGCTCTCGCAACACCCCGGGATCGAGCACGTCGTGTGCCACAACCGCACCACGTCGACCGCGCACGAATTCGCCGATTGGCTGCGGGACGAGTACGGCCTTGAGACCGCAGTTGCCGACACGGCCCGGGAGTGCGTCGAATTTGCCGACCTGGTGTCGGTGGCTGCTTCTCGCACGGCGCCACTCCACGTGGAGGCGTCCTGGTTTACGGCGCATGCGTGCATCCTGCTTAGCGGGCCCATGAGCGCTGATACGGATCTGTGGACCAGCAGCAGAATCGTCCTCGACCATGTTCCTCTCCATGAGTCTTACGTCAATGACGCACGCCGCAGCGAAGACGTCCACGCATCCTTCGCCGCGCAGATTGGCGGGCCGGTCTACGAGCTCATCGATGCCGGCCGCCTGCCACCCCTGACGCAGCTCGAGGATCTTGGCGGCGTCATCGCTGCCGACACCACACCGCATCGAGGACGCACGGTGTTCATCGCGAGCGGCATGGCTGTCTTTGACGTGGCGTGGGGTGCCGATATTCTCCGCACCGCTCGCGAGCGAGGAATTGGAACCGAGCTCGAACTTTGGGGTGCCTCGCTCGATATCGAAGACGCCGCCTCCTCTCCCGCCACCGAAGGTGCTTCCGCATGAAGATCAAGAACTACGATGCCTTGACCGCAGTCGGAGATGTCTCATCGCGGGAGCTCGTCCTCGGCATCGCCGACGACGCACTCCAGCAGGTTGACTCCTACCGACGCATCCGAGACCTCATCAGAATCGACGGCGACCTCCTGCAGATCGGCGCCCGATCGTGGGATCTCACCCAAAAGCGCAATGTCTATCTGATCGGGGCGGGCAAGGCCTGCAACGCTATGGCCATGGCGGTCGATCACGCACTCGGTGACCGACTGACGCGGGGGATCGCAATCGTAAAAATTGCCGAGCCTGACGATCATTACCATCGCACCGAAGTGTACGTTGGGGGCCACCCATTGCCCGACGCGGCAGGCCACCGAGCCACCCTGCGCATCCTCGAGATGGTCGACTCGGCAGGTCCAGGGGATCTCTTTCTCGCAGTCGTGAGCGGAGGCAGCTCGGCGTTGCTGAACGCGCCCATCGCCCCGATTACGGTGAAGGACGAAGCTGTCACGACAGAAGTGTTGCTCACCTCCGGCCTCGGGATCTACGAGGTCAACGCGGTCCGGCGACATATCTCTCGGACGAACGGTGGCCGCCTTGCGCAGCGCATCGCTTCGCGAGGAGCGGAACTGATCACGATTGGCATCTCCGACGCCGTCGGAAAGCCGCCGACGGGCGACGTGACGCAACCCGACCCGACATATGCGAGCACACCATTCGGACCCGACGCGACCACGCTCGACGATGCTCGCGCCGCGATCGACGGACATGGACTTCGCGGTCGACTGCCAGAAACCGTAACCCGACACCTCGACGAGGCCGGCGCTGGCGATGAGACCCCCAAGGCGTTTCCCGACAACACATACTTCCTCATAAACACGCTCCCCGACCTCGCGGAGGCGGCCCTCGGTGCGGCCCGATCTCGCGGGATCGACGCACACCTGCTCACCACGTATCTGGAAGGAGAGAGTCGCGATGCGGGGACGTTCATGGCGTCGCTGGCGCATGAAATCCAAGCAACTGGCCGTCCCTTCGAGGCCCCGTGCATCGTTGTGAGCGCTGGAGAGACGACCACCCACATTCGACCCGGGACGACGATCACCGGGCACGGTGGACCATCCCAGGAGCTCACTGTCGGATTCGCCCTTGCATCAGCCGGCATCCCCGGAGCGTGCATGTACTCCATGGACTCCGAAGGCACCGACGGCACATCGCCCGCCGCGGGCGGCGTCACCGACTCGACATCGTTGCGCCGGGCGACCGAGGCGGGAGTTGACCTGCGTGAGCACCTTCGAGGTCACGCAAGTTTTGAGGCGCTGTCCGCCATCGACGACGTCGTGCTCACTGGCAACACCGGCACCAACCTTTGCGACCTCAACATTCTCTTCATCCCCGACCGACAGCAGCAGATCGCAGCTCAGGAGAAATCATGACCGTCATTACTTCCGTGGCCGCCCGTCAGGTCCTCGACTCCAAGGCCCGCCCGATGGTGGAGGTTGAACTCGTGACCGCCTCTGGCTGGAGCGGACGAGCCGCGGCACCCACCGGGTCGTCCGTCGGCATGCACGAAGCGAAGATCCTGCGAGACGGTGACGCGGCTCGCTACGGCGGCATGAGCGTTTACTCCGCCGTGCGAAACGTGACCGACACGATTGCGGCCGCGATTGTGGGAAGACCGTTCGAGTCCCAAGCCGACTTCGATGCTGCCCTGCTCACGCTCGACGGCTCGGCGGACAAGGGTCTCCTCGGCGGCAACGCCATCTACCCCACTTCCGTCGCATTCTTGCGAGCGCAAGCGGCAGAGGCGGGGCGTCCGGTCTATCAACACATCGCCCGCGGTGACCTCAGCACGCTGCCCGTGCCCTGCTTCAACGTGATGAATGGCGGCCGCAACGAAGTTCTGCAGGCGTTCAACGAGTTTCTCATCGTCCCGCAGGGAGCGGAGAGCGTTGAGCATGCGGTCGAGATCGGCGTCTCGGTATTCCAGCGGTTGCCGGCCGTCATCGAACGTCGGACGAAGAAGGTGGCCGCCGTAGGCGGCTCCTACGGCTACGTTGCTCCCTACAGCGATCCCGCAGAAGTCCTTTCCCTCATCGGCGAGGCCGTTGAGGCCGCCGGCTACACCGAGCAGGTCGCGTTCGCATTGGACTGCGCCTCGAGCGAAATGTTCGACGCTACGACGAACACCTATGAGCTCGACGGCCAGCGGGTCAGTAGCGAACAGATGGTCGATCGCCTTAAGTCGCTGACGGAGGAGTTCGACCTCCTCTTCATCGAGGACCCGCTCGACGAGAATGACTGGGATGGATTCTCCCTCGCTGTACGAGAGCTTTCCCGGACCCTCGTGTTCGGAGACGACCTCATCGTCACGAATAAGCAGCGACTGCAGAGAGCCATTTCCGAACGAGCGGTCGACGGTTTCGTCCTTAAGCCCAACCAGGTGGGTACTGTGACGGAGTCCCTGGAGACATTCGATCTCGCAGAGGAAGCCGGGCTACTGGCGCTTCCTTCGGGCAGGTCGGGTGGCGTGATCGACGACATCGTGATGGACCTCTCGCTGGGGCTGCAGGTCCCCTTTCAGAAGAATGGGGCACCAAGGACCGGCGAGCGCATCGAGAAGCTGAATTTCCTGATTCGAGCCGAAAGAGAACTCGGCAATGCCGCTCTCAGCAACGTGGCACTCGTCGCGCGCTACTGAGGATCGGACTGGCGCTGACAGCACCAGTCACCTACCGAACGACCACTCATAGAGGAGTTGCAATGACCATTGATCGAGCAGATCGCCCCCCGGTGGCCCACACCGAGCCAACAAACCCTGACCTGAAGGGGAATCTCGGTTATTTCCATCTCGTCTTTACAGTCGTGGCGTACAACGCCCCGATGGTGGTGTTCCTCGGTTTCATTCCCGTCGCGATCCTCCTCGGCAACGGCACCGGCACCCCCGTCACGTTCATCGTCTGCGGGGTCATTGCGCTCCTCTTTGCGGTTGGGTTGGTCGCGATGGGTCTGAGGATTCCTAGGCCTGGCGGTTTCTACACGTTCGTTACAGCTGGTCTGGGCAAGCGACTCGGCCTGGGCACAGGGTTCCTGGCGGTCCTGGCCTACTACGCCTGCAACCTCTCGGCCTACGGCCTGGGAGGAGGGGCGACCCAGAGCTTCGTCCGCGATGCGTTGGGCGGTCCGGACATCCCGTGGTGGATCTTCGCCATGGGCTACTTCGTGATCGTCTCGATCCTGGGCTACCTGAACTTCGACTTGTCGGCGAACCTTCTTGTCGTCTTCCTGGCGCTGGAAGTCGCACTGATGATCATCTACATCGTCGCCGTGTTCGCGCAGGGTGGAGCCGGAGGGTTCGAGTTCGACAGCTTCCGTCCGGAGAACATCTTCTCCGGATCGCTCGGCATCGCATTTGTCTTCGGCGTTGGAATCTTCGGCGGATTCGAAGCGACGATCATCTTTCGCAGCGAGGTCAAGAATCCGAACAAGACCATCCCTCGCGCCACCTACACAGTCGTGATCGGCCTTCTCCTCCTCTACACGGTGAGCAGTTTCACTTTCATCAACGCCTACGGCGCGGACGTGGTGATGAGCGTGCTCTCGGACAACGTCATCACGGCATCTACCGAGAGTGTGCGGCAGTACACGGGCGAGGTGGGTTACGTCGCCGCTTCCATCATGCTCATCACAAGCGCGTTCGCTCTGATGCTGGCCAGCCACGGGATCGCCGCGCGATATCTATTCAACCTGGGTGTCGACGGAGCCCTGCCCAAGTTCCTCGGACGAGCACACTCTCGCTACTCATCACCGCACCAGGCCTCGATCGTCTTGAGCATCGCGGTGCTGATCGCGCTCATTACGCTTGTCTCGATGAACATGTCCGGCGACGCCGCCTACGCGGTTCTGGCGGGTGTGTTCTCCTACATGTTCTTGATTCTTTTGGTTCTCGCGTCGCTCGCCGTAACTATCTTCCTATTCAAGGACCGCTCCCAGCCTCGTCGTGCTACGCGGGCAGCAGTATGCGCCGGCATCTCGTTCGTATTCTTGTCGACAGCGCTCGTACTCGCCACCGGCAACTTCACGGTGCTGACCGGGGCGACCGGATGGATCACCCCTACAGTGATGGCCGTCATTTACCTGACGCTCCTCAGTGGAGTTGTCGCAGCAGGCATCTATCGGACTCGTCGCCCCGAGACGTACCGGCGCATCGGAAGGTACGAGGCGGTGGTCACTCGCGAGATCCAAAGTGTCGACTCGGACGGCGCGTGAGTTTCACCACGAAGGCGCACTGCCGATGGGTAGTGGCAGCGAAGCGGGCACGGTTGAACTGGCCACTGCACGTGTAGAGCGTTGTTACGCGCGCTGTCTTGGTGAGAGATGGTGCCGGGGGCGCCGTAGGTGCCATTCTTGATCTCGGCGGCAGGCGCCGGGAAACTGTTCCCCTTCGCAGCCCTGGGCAGAAGCCGTCACCGATCGCACAATCAGAGCGTCGTATTCCGTGGCTCCTCGTGACGCAAGGTCGTCGGTATCGCCTCAGGTAGCACGCCTCGGGAATCCCAAAGTGGAGGTTCTGGGTGTCCGAATCGCAAAGAGTTAGCTTCGGGCGGCGCCGATAGTGACCTTAAGCAGACACCGATGGGTTCGATAGCAATCGGCGAAGAGCGACCGCAGCGTCTCGGAAGACGGAAGGCTCGCGCTTCAGGTGTGCGAAACCGTCGTCGAGCGCGAAGTGGGCGGAGTGCTTCCGCAACACCGATGTCGGCGAGGGGATCTCCGAGGCGCTTCGGTTTGGCGCTGTGCAGCGGCGCGAGACCGCGCATGGGGAACATCATGGCTGGGTCGCGATGAGCGGCTGTACATTGAAGAATCGGATCAGTACTCCGGACACCACGGCTGAACGCCGCGCCGATGCCGATCATGAAGCTGCTCAGCCGCGATCGCCTGCACGATGCGGCCATGGGCGATCTCTCCGAACACGATCATGCCGACGACGATCACCACGAACGCGATGGTCGGCAGCGCCGAGGAGTTTGCCCTGATCATGCGGCGCACCCGGTCGGGAACCTTCTCCTGGCTCTTCCGAGCGGGAGCCCTCGTCAGGTCGCGAAGAAGCCGGTGATGACGAGGGCGAGATCGATCACACCGAGCGCTCGTCCGTGCTCCGATGGCCCTGACGGTGCGGAATCCACTCAGCGGGCGAGGGCTCGGACACTAGCGACCTAATTCCCTGAGAAGCGGGCGATTCTCTGTGACGTCAGCAATCGATCGGGAGGTACCACACCAGCTCTTTAGCTGAGACTGCGGACGGTCTCTGTAAGGCAGCATTCCTCTCAGCGTGCGGAAACTGGCTCGGTCACCGCCGCGGACCCGCGCTCGGGGCGCGCCAGCCCGAGATTCTCGCGGAAGGTCGCCCCCTCATAGGAGGAGCGTAAGAGACCCCGAGACCGCAGTTCGGGTACGACGGTGTCGCTGAAGATGTCGAGCCCGTTGGGCAGGTAGGCCGGAGAGAGGATGTATCCGTCCACCGCACCAGCGACGAACCACTCGGCAAGCTCATCCGCAACCGACTGCGGAGTGCCGATGACGACGCGGTGTCCGTAGGCGCTGACGACCTTCTGATACAGCTCTCGAAGGGTCAGGTTCTCTCGTCGACCGGTTTCGATGATCAGGGCGCGGCGGCTCTTGTAGTTCTCGGTTTCGGGGAGATTGTCGGGCAGTGGCGAGTCGAGGGGCAGGTTGGTGACGTCGTAGTCCAGCAGCTGGGAGAGTCGGGTGAGACCGACCTCCGGGTGGATCAACGACTGCATCTCCTTGTACTTGGCTTGCGCTTCTTCCATCGTCGATCCGATGATCGGTTGCACTCCGGCGATCACGCGGACGCTGGATGCCGGACGGCCGTACTTGACCGCGCGGGTCTTGATGTCGTTGGTGAAGGCGAGGGCCGCGTCCAGGGAGTTCTGCGCGGTGAAAGTGATCTCCGCGTACTTCGCCGCGAGCTCTCGACCGGCTTCGGAGGAGCCGGCCTGGACCTGCACGGGGGAGCCCTGCACGGGGCGGCGGACGTTCAGTGGTCCTCGCACGGAGAAATGCTTGCCTTCATGGTTCAGCCGGTGCATTTTCCGGGGATCGAAGAACCGGCCGGACTCGCGGTCGACCTCGAAGGCATCATCGTCCCAGCTGTCCCAGAGCCCCTGCGCCACCTGAAGGAATTCCTCGGCCCGCTCGTAGCGGTCGACGTTCGCGAGGTGCTCGGATCGGCTGAAGTTCCGCGCCTCCTCGGGGACGTAAGAGGTCACGAGATTCCACCCGAGACGGCCACCGCTCAGCTGGTCGATCGAGGCGAGCTTGCGGGCCACGTGGTACGGCTCGTTGTACGTCGTCGACTGGGTCACCACGAGCCCGATGTTCTTCGACGCCACGGCGAGAGCGGCAACGAGTGTGAGGGGCTCGAAGCGGTAGACGAGAGGATCGCGGCTGAGCATCTCGTCGTCGCCTGCGGGCATGCTCAGCTCATCGGCGATGAAGACGAAGTCGAGCATCGCCTGCTCGGCGTTCTTGACCACTTTCACCAGTTCGGGGAACGTCACGTCGACGTTCGTCAGTGCCCCTTCGTGGCGCCACCCTGCGATGTGCGCGCTCGTCGGTGAGAGCAGGGCACCCAGGATCATCTTCTCGTCGCGCTCCGCGTCGCTCATGGAGTGGTTTCCTTCCGGGTCAGTGGTCATTGAGGTGTCTGGCGAGTTCACGTGTAGTTTCGATCAAGGCTCGGGCGGCGTTGTCCACGCCCTCGGGACTCGTGTCGGCCATTCCGTACAAGCCGAGGACGAACTCCACCGGGCCCCCATCACGTCCGATGGGTGAACTGATGCTCTGCACCTGTCCCTCCGCCGGGGTGACTGCGAGCGGCAACTCTGCTCCGGGGTCCAGGACCGAGACACTCCATCTGTTGGACGGCTGGTGCGAGGGGTCCTCGATCGAGATGGAGTATCCGCGGCGGCGGATGACATCGAGCATGTCGAGCGCTGCTTCGGCCGCTTCAGGGTCCACGGCCTTGCGTTGCCAGCGTGCGACATCAGATTCCGTCGCCCACGCCATCGCGGTTCGTCCGAACGGGGCAACCAGCGGGACCCTTTCGCCGACGATCATTGCTCGCTGCGAGTCGGAGGGCACTCCGGCACTGGCCATGACCAGGGTGTTGTCGCTTTCGGATGTCGCCAAGACGCACTCGCAGCCCAGGTTTGATGAGAGCGCCTCCATCAGCGGTCGCGCTCGATCGACGAAGGCCAGGTTGCTCGCGACGTTGAGGTAGGGCGAGATCATCGTCTGCGGAGTGAAGCTCCCATACCCGCCTTGGAAGAACAGCATCGGCAGTTCGGCGTTCGGCGAGTCCATCTCGACCACTGCACCCAACACGATGACGTGATCCCCGGCATCGAGGACGTTCACGATCTCGCAGTCGATCCATGCTGCTGATCGCTCGAGAATCGGCGACCCGGTCGCGCCGATACGCCATGGTTCGCCCGCGAACCGTTCGACGCCCTCGGCGCGGAATGCCCGGCAGACAGGCTCCTGAGCCACCGTGAGCACATTCACGCAGAACGATCCCGCCGCTTGGATCAGCGGCCATGTCGTGGATGTCCGAGTGGGCATGAAGGAGACGAGCGGCGGATCCAGCGAGACGGATGCGAAGGTGCCGACGATCATGCCGACAGGCGACCCGTCCTGGCTCGCGGCGGTGACCATGGCGATACCGGTGGGGTACTGACCCATCACCTGTCGGTAGCGCGCCGGATCGAGCGCGGCGGAGGAACTCTCGGGCCGGGACGACGTCTGCGAACTCCACATCAGACGACCGACCTGCGGCCGAGCACGATGCGAACCAAGAGCATGCCGGCTGCGACCGCGAAACCGATGAGGCTGAAGGCCGCGAAATACCCGCTCTCAGCGCCGGTCACGAACCACTCACCGGCGACTCCTGCGATGGACACCCCGAGCGAGATACCGACGTACTGCAAGGACAGCATCCGGCTCTTGTTTCCGTTCGGCGCAGATTCGGTGGCCAACGACAGGCCCGACGGTGAGACCACGACATCTGCTGCGCCGAAGACGAAGACGATGAGAGCCAGGATGATCAGGGGTGTGATGGGTTGCAGGCTGGAGATCGCGAGGGAGGCCATGGCCGCGCCGCAGCAGGCGAACGCGATCATGAACTTGGTCGCGAGGCTGGGCTGCCGGGTTCCGAGGAACCCCCACAAGGCGGCGAGCAAGGGAGCCACGATGATGGTGCACAGTGGCGCGATGCCCAACACCGTATTTGGCGGCAGTTCCAATCCGAAGAGGAACCGGTCGGTTCTGGCCTCCGAATAGATGGCGACCGTCGTGTAGAGCTGCTGGTACAGAAGGTTGAATACCACAGTGGCCAAGAAGAACGGGATGTAGCGTGCGACTCGTCCTCGTTCGGTGGACGTGAAGGTCGGCAATGTGAAGAATCGCGAGAACACGATCAGCACGTAGACCAGGCTGCCGATCGCGATGAGCATGGCCGGATTCCACCCGATCACGATTGCGACGACGAGGACGGCATAAGCGCAGAAGGCACCGGCGAACGGAAGGATCATGGCGGCACCCCGTGGCCGAGAGTCGCGCGCGGGCGGAGGAGAGCCCGCCTCGACCGACCTGCGGAACGGCAGGTAGATGGCCAGCGCGACTGAGATCGCCACGGCGGAGATCAGGAACCCCGCCTGGAAACCCCAGGCGGCCTGGACGAAGCCACTGACCGTCACGCCGACAAAGGCGCCGAGGGCGCTGCCCCAGTAATAGATGGTGAACCCGGCTTCGCGCTTGGCGGGAGTGGCATCCATGATGCCACTCGTCAGAGTTCCCTCCGCGACCATCGTCAGCGCTGAAGACAGCGTCAGGCATGTCAACCCGACTGCAAGTCCGACGGCGCCGGGAATGAGGGCAAGGGCGAGATACCCGAGCACAGCCGATACCGCCCCGACCCGAAGGCCCAGCCCCGCGCCGAGAAGCCGATCGACGAGCCAACTCGTGAAGATGGTGCCGAGGAAGGTCACCGCTGTGAAGGCTGAGACCAGCGAGATCGCTGTGGTCTCCGGAAGCTCAAGACCGCCGTCCGTTGCGGCGAAGTACACGTAGTAGATGATGAGGGTCTGCGTGCCGTAGAACGCGAACCAATCGAAGGATGTGAATCCCGTCACGGGGAAAAGTGGCCGTGGCAGGCCCGCGATCGTGCGGGGTGTGGCTGTGGTCGCTGCGTTCTGCGGCATCAATGGGCCCTCTCCGTCGAAGGTGTGTGGTGGGGCGAGTCAATCGCATCCGGTCTCGGTGCGGCCGCGACAAACGTCGCCTGGCGCGACTCGCTATCGCGACCTGAGTCGTTCGTGCAGGCGGCGGGCTTAGCCGCGTTCATCGGGCGCTTCGACCTGCAGGATGTCGCGCGGAAGCTCCGAGAGCGTACGTGCGCCCTTCTGCTCGAACAGCACCGTGTCGATCAGCGCGATGAACGAGAGGCTCTCGACGTTGGTGACCAGACCCGCCTCGATCACTCCGCCCCGCTCGGGCAGGGTCGACCCCCAGACGAACTCGCCCACGTAGTCGGCGCCCATGGATATGCCCAACTCATAGCCGCCAACGAAGCCGATCCCCTCGCCGACGTCCGCCTTGCGGAAGTAGTCCTCCAAGGCATGGTCGAGTTCGCTGAACGGCATCCCCGCCTCGGGAACGACGGTCAGCACTTCCAACGCCCCCGCGCAGATATCGTTCAGACGCTGCAGCTCCGAACGCGGCTTGCCGAAAGTGAGGACTCGGCACGCGCGCGCGTGGTACCCCGCGGAGGCGGCCGCACCGTCGACATGGATGTAGTCGTTCCTGTCGAACCGATAGCGCCGTGAGCTCACCTCGTGCCCGAACGATTCCGGGGGGCCGGCGTAGACGGTGTCATGGATGGCGGATTGCTCACCGCCACCTTCCATCACGCCCCGCAGATAGATGCCGTGAGCCTCGTACTCCGTCATGCCGGGCTCCACCTGCGCCTGCACGGCCCGGATGCCGCTGTCCACCGCGTGCTGTGCCCGCATGATCCGGTCGAGTTCGGCCGGCGACTTGACTCGGCGTACTCTGCGGATCACGTCCGTCGCGTCGACGACCGTATAGCCGGCGTCGGTCAGCGCGTCGCGGTAGAGCTGCATGACTGCGGGATTGGGAATGCCGCTCCACAACTCCATGCCCACGCGAACGCGGTGCCATCCTTCGCTGCGCAGTTGCTCCACGATGAAGTCGACGTACGCCTTGCCCGTGGTGTTCGTCGTCAGGGTGCTCTCGGGCACGGGGCGGAAATCAGAGACGACCGACGTCCGTCTGATGAGGTCGGTGTGCAGCGCGCTGTCGACATAGAACATCGTGTCGTTCTCCGCGGTGACGACGGTCGCGGCCGATGGCGGGAAGTAGGTGGAAGCCTGCCATTCGTATACGCGCGACGTGAAACCATGGAGCCATGCCGACCCCTCGGGCGCGGTGACGATGAGGACGTCGATGTTCGCATCCGCCATGGCGCTGCGCAATCGGGTCCGACGGGCGTCGTATTCGCCGGTGTCGAAGGCGACATCAGACGGAAACTGCGCGACTCGGGCGAGTTCCTCCGCGACGAACTTCCCGATCCCATCGGGATATCCTGCCACCTCGTGGGGGGTGGTGTCGGCTGGCTGGCGTGTCAGGTCGGTCATCTCGTCCTTCTTTCTCCGTTGATGGTCGGGCCGCGTCGTCTTCTTGCGCGACCGTAAAGCTATGGCTCAGGCGAATCCGGCGAGGCGCCGAAGGAGCGGCGTCTCGTGGTCTCTCAGGTAGTGGCCTCCACCTGGCACCCAGGTGAGTCGGGCGTGCGGGATCAGTCGCGACCATTGGCGGGCGTGGGACGGAGGCACGAACACGTCGGCATCGCCGAAGAGCAGCTCGGTGGGAGCGACGATCTGATCTGCGCGGAAGCCCCATTCGTACTGGAAGAGCGCGAGCTCGTCATCCACCCACCCGTCGATCCCCTGCAGTCCCCACTCCCGTTGCTCGAGGTCTTCCTCCGCCTTGACCTCCGGGCGTGAGGAGACCTCGACATCGCTCGCGGGATAGCGTGCCAGCCATTCGTGCAGGGCATCATCCACGGAACCGAGATCGTCGATGAACGCGCGCAGACGCTCTTCGCCCACGCGAGCCGCCGCGATCTCTTCGACCGTCGCCTCCACCATGTCCGTCGCCGGATCGAACCCGTTCTCGCCCGGCGCGATGCCGACGATGATGCCGAGCGCGCTCACGCGGTCGGGATGCAGCGCTGCCGCTGCCGCCGCGAAGGGACCACCGCCCGAGGTGCCGACGGATACGAATCTCTCGGCACTGAGGTGATCGGCGATCGCCGTCGACCAGTGACCGGCATCGGCGACGCTTCGTCCTGGGCGCCGTGCGGATCGCGCATACCCCGGTCGGTCGAAGGAGCAGAGCCGGATGCCGCTGTCTCGCGCGGCGTCCCACCCTCCGGGTATCGACGCGGACGAACTCGGCGTGCCGTGATGCCAGATGACCAGCGGGCCGCTCGGATCACCCCATTCGCGGACATGGATCGTCGACCCCCCAGCGACGGGGAGGTCGTAGCTCTGCCGCCAAGGGGGAACAAGCGGGCTGGCATCGACAGACTCGGGGGACCTATGCATGGACCCATCGTGGAGGGGAACCGACGATTCAGACAGTCGACAACCGTCGGTATGTGACCGCGGTTAACGCGACACTTGTGAAGAACTGAGATTCGCTGCGTCCGATTTACTCGATCCATCGCAACACTCAGTAAGGGAGGCATCGATGTCGAACGTCGTTCCCGATTCATCCGTTCGGACCTTCGCGGGCCTTCCACGGCCGCTGTACCCGGTCACCGGTTTCACGACCTTCGACACGATCGCCCAGTATTGCGCGCAAGCGCTGATCACCTACTACGTGTACTTCGCCGTATCCGACGGGGGCCTCGAGCTGCCGCCGGCTCAGAGCATCGCGATCATCTCCGCCTGGGTCGCGATGAGTCTGCTGGGGACGATCTTCACCTCCTGGCTGGTGGACCGGGTGATCGGCGCCGGAATCGGGCTGCGAGCCGGGGCGCTCATCGCCGCGTCCGGGTATGTCACTCTCGCGTTCGTTCCCGGCCCCGTCGGCCTCGGAGCAGGACTCGTTCTCCTCACCCTCGCGCCCGCCCTGACACTGGTCAGCGAAGGCACTCTGACCAGCGGTGTGATGAACGGCACTGCGTCCCGGCGCGAATCCGGATTCACCATCTACTACCTCGGGAGTGCCCTGGGTGCCTTCGTCGGATTCACGGTGTCGGGTTTCATCCAGGCGGCGTGGGGTTTCCAGGCAGGCTTCCTCGTCGCGGCAGCGGTGATCCTTCTCGGCTTCTTCTTCTACCTGCCGTTCCGCAAGGCGGTGGAGGCGAACAGTCCTCCCCCTCCAGCCGAAGAGCGGCCCCGCGGGCTGGCACTGGCTCTCCCCATCGCCGCAGCAGTCGTGGCGACTGTCGCGCTGTCGATCATGGTCTCGCAAGGGATCAATCCGTCGACGGTGATCGCGGTGGGGACCGCCGTCTACGTCGTCGCGATGCTGACGAGGTACTTCACTTCGTCCACCTTCACGACATACGACCGAAAGAACGTCCTGCGATACCTGCCGTTCTTTGTCGCCACCGTCGCGTTCAACCTGATCTTCCAGCAGATCTACACGACGATCGCGATCTTCTCCGATGTACGGACGGACCGCTTCCTGTTCGGCGTAGAACTGCCGCCGGCCACCGTGCTGGGTCTCGCGCCGCTGTGCGTGGTCGTCGCCGCACCAATCCTCGCCGCGGTGTGGGCGAAGTTGGGCACGCGCCAACCCTCGCTCACCGTGAAATTCATCTTCACTTTCGCGTGCTGCGGTCTCGCGATGGGCTTGCTGGCCGCCTCTTCGGCGCAGCCCGTGACGCCGATGCTGGTGCTCGCCATCGTGGTGCTCGTCTTCGGGGTGGCAGACGTCGTGGTCTCTCCGTCCGGAATGTCGCTCGCCACAGAACTCGCCCCCGCGGGCAACGAGAGCCGGATGCTGTCGCTGCACTATGTCGGGATATCCCTCGGCATATCCCTCGCCGGAGTCGGCGGGGACCTGTTCAATCCCGACGACCCGAGCGCGTACTTCGCCGCTTTCAGCGGTCTCGGATTCGCCGTCGCGGTAGGCATGCTGATCGCGAGGCTCACTCTCGGACGAAAGGTCGCACCATGAGCTGGCACCGTCGAGGAGGAGATCTGCTCGTCCGCGCGGGCGCGGTGGCCGACGTCGCAACCGGAGAGATCCTGCGCGACCATGGCATTCGCATCGAGCAGGGGACCATCACCGAGGTCGCGCCCTGGTCGACGGGATCGAACGCCAGTGACCATCTCGATCTGCGCGGTCATCTCGTCACCCCCGGACTCATCGACATGCATACGCATCTTCCCGGCGCCGCCGCCCAGGGCACCTACGCGGACTTCCTGAGCGGCTCGGCGGCGCGCGACGCGCTCCTGGGGGCCGCGAACGCGCTCACGACGTTGCGTGCGGGATTCACCACTGTTCGCGATGTGGGGTGTTTTCGTGCGTTCGTGGACTGCGATCTGCGCGACGCGATCTTCGCCGGTCACGTGCCGGGCCCGCGCATGCTCGCCGCGGGAGCGTTCGTGACCTCCTCCTCCGGCGGTGGCGAGATCACGGATCTCGCCACCGACATCCCCTTGCCGCCCCAGTACCGGCTCGGCGTGGCTGACTCCGTTGACGAGGTGCGACGAGCGGTTCGCATGATCGCGCACCGTCGTGTGGACCTGATCAAGGTGATCGCCACGGGCGCGGTCATGACGAGTGGGACCATCCCTGGTGCTCCCGAATTCACCGAGGCAGAGCTTGCAGCCTGCGTCGATGAAGCGCGGGGATACGGACTCGCCGTCGCGGCTCACGCTCATGGTGATGAAGGCGCGCTTCGTTCGATCCGCGCCGGCGTACGCACCATCGAACACGGCACGATGATCTCGGACACGGCGATCGCGGCAATGGTCGAGCACGAGACCTACTACGTGCCGACCACGTATGTGGCGACGTGGATCCTCGACCACGGCGAGGAGCTTGGGTTCCCCGCCGAGATGCTCGCGAAGACCCGTTCGGTGGCTGGCGCGGCCCGAGACGCGTTGGGTGACGCCATCGACGCCGGGGTGAAGATCGCCTACGGGACCGACGCAGTCGTCTACCCCCACGGACTCAATGCCCGACAGCTCGCCGAGTTCGTCGACGCGGGGATGACTCCGATGGACGCACTGCGGTCGGCTACAGTGGTGGCGGCGAACTGCCTGGCTCGAAACGATCTGGGTACGGTCGCGCCCGGCGCGGTCGGAGACCTCATCGCCGTTCCAGGGGTCGACTTGAATGACATGCGAGCGTTCGAGGACGTTCGGCTCGTAATCCAGGCCGGCCACGTCATCCCTTAGCGGAGCCCGATCGCCGCGAGAAAGGCGAGCCGCTTGTTCGACGCAGTGCAAGAGACCATCGATCGGCTCGCCGCGTCGCTGCGTCGTTCCGCATCCCTCGTCTACGCCGATCTGACCCTGGTCGCCAGCAGCCGCCACCACGACGACGTCGATCCCGCACAGATCACTCTGCTGACCACTCGCCACGCGCAAGACGCCATCGGCCACTCGACTCTTTCGGCGGCCTCGGCGGTTGTGATCAACGCCGATGCCGACCGAGGCATCCACTTCCCTCGCATGGTTCTGACGCTGCGATCTCCGGCGGAGACCTTCGGCTATCTGATCATCACGTTGTCCACGCCACTCACCCCGTTGGAGTACCTGAGCATGCTCGAGGCGGCCGATGTGCTACGACATCTGATGGAGAACGCCTCGCGTTCCATCGAGGACGTGAACCTGGAGGTCGAAGCCGAGATGATGGCCCTCCTTACGGACGAGGAGACAAATCGCGCGATGGCGGCGGATGAGCTGTTAGGGCTCGGAATGTTCCCGCATTCGAACTATCTGGTCTCGCTGTGCGTGGAGGTCGACCTCGAATGGGGGCCATGGGACGGGCCGCCGGTGCGAGAGGTGCTCACCCGCTTGGTCTCTCGCGCAATCACCACGCCTCGTATCGATTCGTACGCCTTCGTTCCGACGGCGCCCGCGACGTTCATCCTCATTGGTTTTCAGAGGCCTCCTGCGCGCGAGGCCTTGGACAGCATCGTGAGTGGCCTCGCCGCCGAACTCACCCGCGCCCGGAGTGGCGAAGCTCTTCCCGGTCGTGTCGGCGTGGGCGGCACTGTTCATGCTCTGGCCGATGCCTGGCAGTCGTACGATCAGGCAGTGGTGGCCACCAAGGTCGCTCGGGCACTGCGAAGTCCTTACTCGTACTGGATCGACTCACCGGTCGAAGCATCCCTGGCCGCCATGTTCGGGCCGATCGTCCCCGAGCACCTGCGCACCGACTCCATCCACCGGCTCGAATCGGCACCGACCGAAGTATCGGAGTTGCTCGTCGCGTACTTCGACGAAGCGGGAAGCGCCACAGCGATCGCTGCGCGGTTCGGTGTGCACCGGGCGACGATCTATCAGCGGCTCGATCGCGTGGCGAAGCTGATCGGTCTCGACCTCACGAAAAGCGATGACCGCCTGGTGATCCACGCCTGGCTGGCGAAGCGGCGATTCATCGACTGAGGAAGGCCGCGGCATCGTCAGCTCTACCATCGACCGTAGCCCTGCCGAAAACGATCGTTTTCGGCGCGCCGGAGCGTCGCGCTAGGAAGCTGGGCCGTAAAGGGGTGCCACAAGCCTCTTTCGGCAGACAGATCCGCGCCCCCAAGAGCCTGAGCTTCTCTCCTGATCAGCGTGTGAGCGCAGAAAAGCCCAGTTCGCCGAGCGCTGATCGAGATACGTACCCGAAATCTGACACAAGGGTCGTTGCGTTGATCGGAGCGCTTGCGGGGGATGCGAGGAAGAGGACGTGGCGGGCGAGCTGCGAGGCTTTCATGACTGGCAGTGCGCTGTCCTCGAAACCGAGTTCGACTCGGCCGAGGTCGGTTCGTGACATCGGGGTGTCGACGATTCCGGGGCAGATGGCGTTGACCCGGATACCTGGGTGGTCGATCGCTATTACTTTGGTCAGCATCACGACCGCGGCCTTCGACGTGCTGTAGGCGGCCATGCCTTCGAAGGCGACCAATGCCGCATCAGATGCGACGAGGACGATCGTGCCTGCCTCGCTTCTCTCGAGGTGCGGCATCGCGTGCTTGGCCATCAAGAAGTTCCCGCGCACGTTGATCGCGAGGACCCGATCGAAGTCGGCTGCGTCCGTCTCCGCCAGCTTCACGCCTACGGGGCCGGAGATGCCCGCGCAGCCGATCATGATGTCGATTCCGCCGTGCTGCGTGATCACTTCGGCGATCGCGGAACCGACCTTGTCCTCGTCGGTGATGTCCACCTCGTGTGAGGTGACCGTCTTTCCATCGCGAGCATGCTCGGCCGCAACCGCCGCTCCTCGTGGATCTCGGTCGAGTATGGCGACGCGTACGCCTTCGGCGGCCAGAGCTGCAACGCACGCCTGACCGATTCCGGATGCGCCTCCGGTGACGACGGCGACCCGTCCGTCGATTTCGAGGTTCATCGCGCCCTCGCCTTCTCGAACGCGAGGGTCGGGAGATCGACGATGTGCGCGCCGCCGTCGACCACCAACGTCGCGCCGGTGATGTAGGACGACTCTTCCGAGCCGAGGAACCGCACGGCGGCAGCGATGTCCGCCGGTTCTGCCACGCGACGCAGCGGAAGGTCGGTTGTCACCAGGTCGTAGGCCTCGTCGCGGTTGCTGAGTTCGAGATGCTCGACGAGTTCGTCCATCTCTTCGTCGGCCAGCGGCGTGCGGACCCAGCCGGGGCAGATGGCATTGACGCGAATGCCTGACGCTCCGTAGTCCCGTGCGAGGGACTTTGTCAGTCCGATCACGGCGTGCTTCGCTGTGGTGTATCCCGCCATGGCCGGACCGGCGAACAGCCCGGAGAGCGAGGAGATCATCACAATGCGACCGTGCGAGGTCGCCAATGCGGGGAGGAACCCGCGGGAACTCGTGAACGCAGTGTTCAGGTTGGCGTGCATGGACGCGGCCCAGTCGGCGTCGTCGGTATTGCCGACCGTTGCGAACCCGCCGCCGCCGGCGTTGCACACCAAGGTGTCAACCCTTCCGTGCGTCTCGATGATCCTGTCGACGGCGGCCGCCACCGATGCAGCGTCGCTGGCGTCGGCGACGATCGCCAGTCCGCCGGTGCGGTGGGCGACCTCTTCGAGTGGCCCGGCACGCCGACCCAGCAGCACGATGCGGGCTCGTTCGGCGGCGAACCGGTCGGCGATGGCGGCGCCGATGCCGGTGCCGCCACCGGTGATGACGACGACGTCGTTCTCGACGCCGGCGCCGGCGAACGTCATCGGCTGATGACCTTCGGCGCGGCGACGGCCTTCAGGCCCGCGGCACCGAACTCTTGTCCGTAGCCGGAGGCCTTGGTGCCCCCGAAGGGCACCTGCGGGTTGAGCGCGCCGTGCTGGTTGATCCATACCGTGCCGGCCTGGAGTCGGTGGGCGACGGCGAGAGCCGCTTCGGGGTCGTCCGACCAGACGGAGGCGCCCAGACCTTGCTCACTGGCGTTCGCCCGAGCGACCGCGTCGTCGATGTCGGTGTAGCGGATGACGGGAATCGCGGGACCGAACTGCTCCTCGTCGACGAGCGATGCGCCGTCGGTGATGTCAGCCACGACTGTCGGCTGATAGAACAGCGGTCCGAGGTGTGTCGCCGCCTCGCCACCCGCGACGATCCGAGCGCCGGCCGCACGTGCCTCTTCGACGAGACGAGCGACGATGTCGAACTGGTTCTGGTTCTGCAGTGGCCCGAGGACGTTGGCCTCGTCGAGGCCGTGCCCCATCGGCATCGTGCGCGCGAGCTGCGCGAGGGCATCGACAGTCTCGTCGTACACGGAGTCGTGCACGTAGAGGCGCTTCAAGGCGGCGCAGGTCTGCCCGGCGTTGATGAAGCAGCCCCAGAAGAGATCCTCTGCGTGGGCGGCGATGTCCGTTCCCGGAAGCACGATACCCGCGTCGTTGCCTCCGAGTTCGAGGGTGAGTCGCGCGAGGTTGTTCGCTGAGGCCTCGACGATCTTGCGTCCGGTCGGAGTGGAACCGGTGAACATGATCTTGTCCACGCCGGGGTGGGCGGCGAGAGTCGATCCGATCTCACGGTCCCCGGTCACCGCCGTGAGGACGCCGGCCGGAAGGTGGCGGTTGAAGACCTCGACGAGAGCGAGGACGCTGAGCGGTGTGAATCCGCTGGGCTTCACGACGACGGTGTTGCCCATGCGCAGAGAGGGGGCGATCTGCCAGACGGAGATCATCATCGGCCAGTTCCAGGGACCGATGGCGCCGACGACGCCGAGAGCGCCGTAGTGGACGTCGGCCCGTGCGGCTCCGGCCTCGAATACGACCTCCGGTTCGAGAATCGTGTCGGCGGCATTTCGGGTCCATACCGCGCAGGCACCGACCTCGAAGCGCGCGTTGGGCCCGCTGAGCGGCTTTCCCTGTTCGCGGGAGAGGAGCACGGCGAGTTCTTCGGCGTTGGCCTCGAGGTCGTCGGCGATTGCGTGCAGGATGCGGCTGCGCTCGGTGTGGCCGAGCGCTTCCCATGCGGGCTGCGCATCTCGAGCTGACGCGATCGCCTTCTCGAGGTCTGCGAGCGTGTGGACAGGTGCGTGACCGATGGTCTCGCGAGTCGCGGCGTCGGGGATCGCTCGTCCGACGGATTCGGGAACGGTGATGGTGTCGAGGATGCTGGTTGCGGTTGTCATGATGACTCCTGATCGTGTGAGGTGAGAATCGAGACCGACTCGGCGGCGGACTCGGATGGCTGACGCTCGAGGATGCTGCGCGCTGCAGAGAGTCCGCTCTCGATGGCCCCGTCGATGAATCCACCCCATCCATCGGCGAAGTCCGAGCCCGCGAAGACCACCTGTCCGTGCGGTGCGCGCATGGCAGGAAGCCCGTGCTTCAGATAGCCGGCGCGGTGCATTGGCCAGGTCTCGCCGGAGAGCGGATCGCTCGTCCAGTCGTGTCCGGCGACATCGACGACGGTGAGGCCGTCCACCAGCCGGTCGACGGCCTGCTGCACGGCTGACCGGTCGTCGCCGTCGATCGCGCGAGCGTCGGAACCGAATCCGATGATGATGGTGCGTCCGTCGATGTGATACTCCGACTGCAGGAAATTCAGGGGTGCGTCG
This sequence comes from Microbacterium sp. Cr-K32, assembly GCF_000708345.1. Lineage (NCBI taxonomy): Bacteria > Bacillati > Actinomycetota > Actinomycetes > Micrococcales > Microbacteriaceae > Microbacterium > Microbacterium sp. Cr-K32. Next base: position 155,164 of record NZ_JARD01000009.1, read on the forward strand.
TGCTCGCCGAAAGCGACGAAGTGCGGATGTTCACCCTCGACGGAGAACCAGATCTTCGTTCCGAGTCCCACCTGTCCGTTGTCGAGCGTGCCCGCTGCGTCGACGGAGAGTTCTGGCTCGAAGCGGATGCGTTCGAGAGCGTGGAGAGGCGCCGTGACGACGACCGATGAAGCGCTGACGGAGGTGCCGTCGGCGACGACGACGGTGAGGCCTTCGGGGCGATCCGTGATGGAGGAGACGTCGGCGCCGAGCCGAAGGTCGGCATCCGTGTCCGAGAGGATCGCTTCCGCGAGCGCCCGCGTTCCTCCATCGATCTTGTAGCTCGCGCACGCCTCGAACAGGACACGCCAGTCGCCGTTCGCCACCGCCAGCCATCGCAGCGCCTGCGTGTAGGCGGCGTCCTCGAGTCGCCCGTTGAAGTTCAACGCCCAGAAGGATCGCAGCAACGCGTTTCGTTCCTCGTCGAGTCCGAGGGCATCGAGACGGTCGATCAGCCGCATGTCGTCCAAGAAGGCGCCCTGCTCTGAGACACGAGGCGAGTAGGGCAGCGGGAAGACTTCGCGCGCCGTGCGTCCGAGCTCCCGGTTCGGCTCGTCGAGCAGTTCGAGGAGCGCGTCGGGCGCGATCGGCGCAGGGCGCCCGTCGACCGGCCGCCAGGCCGCTACCGGTTCGGGGCTGGGCACCAGGCCGAGCCCATACCGGTGCAGCTCCGCCCAGACGAAGGGCTGGACCCAATGGACCCACGTTCCGCCGAGTTCGATGTCGAGCCCGAGGCGGCGATCCAGCCAGGTCCTTCCGCCGATGCGGTCCCTCGCTTCGAGGATGAGAACGCGTCTACCGCTCCACGTGAGCTCGCGGGCAGCTGTGAGGCCCGCGAACCCGGCTCCCACGACGACGACGTCGTATTCCTGCTCTGTCATGACCGGGCCGTCAGGAGTAGACGAAGAATTCGACGGTCGGGGCGAGCACGGTCCAGAGCGCGGCCGTTCCTTTGTTGAACGTCGCCACGGATCCGGCAGTCAGCTCGAATGCGTCCCCGTCCTCCACTTCGACCCTCAGGTGGCCCTCGATGATGTGCACCGTCTCGTCGGCGTGCCCGACCACTCGCATCGGGCCGGGGGTCTCCTCCGGGGTGATGAACCAGAACCCGGAGGAGAGCGCTTCGCGCTCGCCTTGCCCGGGGCGGCGGGTCCATTGAACTGTTCCGACCTCGAAGGGCTCGGCGGCTGAGCGGTCGTACTGTGCTGTGGTGGTGAAGTTGGACATCGTCGTCTCTCTCGTCCGTGCGCGGATCAGTCGTTGGGATAGGTGGTGTCGTTGAGGATCGTGAATCGGCTGTCGAACGGGATGTGAACGACGCTCTGCGTGGAGTTCTCCCAGCAGAACATCCGGCCGATGGAACGCTTCTCATTCAGATCCACGACAAGGAAGCTCTCCACGGGCATCACGCTCTCCTTCCAGAAGAAGATGACGAGGCCGTCGGCCAACTCGAAGGTCTTCGTCTGGTCGACGTCGGCGAGCCCGGATTCCGCTCCTGAGATGCAATGCCAAACGAACGTGCCGCCGTTGAGGTAGATGTGCTCGTAGCGTTCCGTTTCGCTGTAGCGGTAATAGATCCGCTTGCCGACGAGCGCATCGGAGCTCTGCCGCGGCTCGATCTCGCCCATCCCTTCGATGCGCCCGGAGACGAAGAGCGTGTTGGTGCGACCGACCCCATCGGTGAGCGTGATGGCGCTCTCAGCGGCCGTGACCCTGCCGTCCGCGAGGTCGATCACGAATGTGATCGCGCGGGTGTCCGCGCCTTCGCCCGCCACCACATCGATGATCTGGACTCCCGGTCGCACCTCCACGGCTCGATAGGCGAGCGTCGCGGATAAGCCGGTGCCGGAGCCGACGAGAACCGTTCGAGTGAGTTCCCGCGGAGAGTGGAACTCGTATCGGATCGTCTGACCGTCGTCGAAGCGGACGTCGATGGTCTGACCGGCCAGCGCGTCGCTTGCCGGCAGGCTCGGCTCACCGAAGCCGTCGATCATCGCGGAGACGTCGGGCCAGTCCTCCTGGGCGATGAAGCCCTGCGTGTGGACCTTCGAATCGGTGGAGATGTTCACAGTGGAGATTCCTTTCGGGGGCGGCAGATGTCGGGACGGGCGTTCGTCAGGCGATCGCGACGACCTTGAAATCGATGTCCTTGCGGAAGCTCGGGACGATGAACCCGATGATGAAAGCGATCGGAATGAGCCAGAGCATCGCCTTCGCGACCGTGCCGTCGCCGAACAAGAGGACGTCGAAGTTGGACAACGCGATCACCAGCACGGCGCCGTTCAGGAGCAGCGCGAGAGTGGGAGCAAACTTGGTGCTCCAGAACCCCGTCTCGAGGCGTTCGCGAAGGAAGAAGGCGAGGATGGCCACCGAAGCGAGCGTCATCATCGTGATGAATCCAATGGTGCCCAGTGCAACGAACCACGCGTAGATAACGACGATGGGGTCGGCGCCAGCGGCGAAGAAGATCCCCAACACGATCACGCAGACGGCGGCATCCACCAGCGCGGCGACGTGGGGTGCACGCTTGGTCTTCGAGACACGGGCAAAGATCTGCGGAAGAACACGCGCACGACCGAGCGCGAAGCAGTACCGGGCGAACATGTTCTGCACGCCAATCAACATCGCGAGGAAGCTCGTCAGGACCAGGATCTGCAAGACGAGGGAGAGCCAGGGTCCCACAGCGCGTGACGCGAGATCGAAGATGACGCCGGAGAGGTTGTCGGCCGAGGCCTGCTGGACATTGTCGGCGCCGAGCCCGTAGCTCACGGCCCACGTGGCGAGCGTGTAGTAGACGGCGACGAAACCGATGACGACGAACAGTGCGATGGGGATCGTCCTGCGAGGGTTCCGTGCCTCCTCGGCGAACACCGTCGTCGCCTCGAAGGTCGTGAAGCAGGTGAAGACGAACAGGCCTGCGACTCCCACGCCGGGGTTCGCCAGCACGGCGGGACTGAAGCTCACCAGCGACGCGTCCTGCCCGGGGAAGGCGATGAGAATGCCGACGATGAGCACCGCCACGACGATGACCTCGAGCGCGATGATGATGCCGAGCACGCGCATGTTGAGGTCGACGCCACGCATGACCAGCACGGTCGTGATGACGATCGCCAACATGACCCACACCCACACGGGAACGTCGAGTCCGGCACTCGCCGCCAGTTGCTGTGCGAACACTCCAAACTGGGCGACGAGCCCGATCTGGAGCGCGAGGTAGGTCACCACGACGATGCCCGCGGATCCGGTCGCGGCGCGCGATCCCAGTCCCCGTGCGATATAGGCGACGAACCCGCCGGCGTTCGTGATGTGGCGGCTCATCTTCAAGTACCCGACGGCAAACACCGCGATTATGGCGGCGACGATGATGTACACGGCGGGTGCGCCGCTGCCGACGATGGAGAAGACGACCGGGGCGGCACCCACGAAGGCGGCCATGGGTGCGGCCGCGGCGATAACGAAGAACGCGACGCCGACGACGCCGAGACTGTTGCGTTTCAGCGCTGTGGTCTGCTCAGCGGGTGATTCAGTGCTGGTCGACGCCATGGCGTTCTCCTTTGAACAAGGCGGATGGTGAAGCCATTTGAGCAGCTGCTGAATTCAATGTCAAGCATTTGCTCAAATCGTGCCGGCAACGGAACCCCGGGAGAGGTAGGGTGCCAACATGGCCGAGGAATCACAGCGCATCAAATACGGGACGGGTCGTGAGGCCCTCATCGAAGCGGCGGTCCGCGTCGTCGCCCGCCATGGCCTGCACGGTATGACGTTTCGTAAGGTCGCGCAGGAAGCCGGCGTCAACAATTCTCTCGTCGCCCACCATTTCGGCTCGCTGTCATCGCTGGCATCTGCTGCGCTCGCGTGGTCCGCGACGACCGCACTGAACGACTCGCATCTCGGTGGGTTCCTCGACTCGGGGGAGGACTACAGGTCCGCGCTATGGTCGACGCTCAGCGAAGAGAAGCACCTTCACGTCTACCAATTCGAGATGGTCCTCGAGGCCAGTCGTGACGAAGCGATCCGAGATCAGATCGTCGCGATGTACGACCAGTACACCTCCGAGATCTCGCGCAGCATTTTCGGCCAGTCGGCCAATGATGAGGACCACGCTCTCGCACGCGCCGTCTTCGCTGCACTCGACGGGCTCGTACTGCAGTTCGTGAGCGGCGCTATTGATCGCGAACAGGTCGACTCCTCGGTCGACGCTCTCTGGAAGCTGGCGGCCCTCGCGAGTACTTCGAGCCCTGCGAGCCATCGAGCACGATGACGACGTCGGGCCGATGACAGGGCGGTAGGCGGGCGCGCAAGGCTTCGCTCCTAAGCGTCGCGACTTCCACCTGCGCCCACCGGAAACGATGGTTTACGGCAGGCTGGTCACGCCGACAGCCAGGAGCGCGACTCGCCGAGGAACGAGCCGCCGAAACCCCCTGCCGAAACCGGATTCCGCCGCAACCTCAGCACTACCGTTTTCGGCGGGTCCCCACACTCGGTCCTCCCGCCTGCGTGGCGTCAGGTACGAGTCAGCCGTTGAGGGCTCGAAAGCAACCCATGGTCCCGATGCGCCAGTCCAGCGCGCGTCTATTTGAAGACGCCGCTATGGCGTGGTTTCCCATAGGAGCGAGGACCGTTGCGACATCTCTTCGAGCTGTGCGATCTGGACGAAGATCGAAGCAACTGAGACTCCGACAGCGGGCCATCGCACCACTAGCTCGAGATGATCAACGGTCGGCATCGTCCACAGCCATAGCCCCTCACTCGATTTGCACAGCCACGGGTCGCCGCTGGCCCCAGAGCCTGTGTGCATCACCGAGAGGCTCGACGGCTTTTCGTTTACGTCGGCGAGGCCGCGGAATAGCGAGTTCGCGAACACCTCTTCGCCGCCCGTGATGATGGAGTACTGCAAGCTCTCGGTTCCACCAGGCACAGCCGGTTTGTCGGGCGTCTGCAGGAACTCGCGAATCTTCGCTTGCCACTCATCATCCGTTTCGCCCCAACGTCGCATCCGTCGCTCGAGCAACAGCTCAACGCCCTCGCGGTACACGTGGGCGCCAACGAGAGTCAGCGCGGCCGTCGAGGTCCTCACGATCGGAGCAACGATGGGAAGAATGGCGGGCACACCATCTTCGGGGGGCTGCCACCACGGCTGCACGTGCTTCCGCCTGTCCGGCGGCGTCGGCGTCGGCGTCGGCGGTGAAAGCTCAGTCATGACGGCCACGGTACGCGATCGAGTCGCCTGGCAGGAACGATCGTTCCGGAGGGCGAGCGGCGTCACTGACCAGCCGCGCAACTCGCTGACAACGACCTGCCCCAACCTGAACGCGCCACAATTTCAGCAAGGCCGGCATGCGCGTTCTGCGCGTGTCACACCAGCGCTCGGTCCCAGTTCGCCAGCTTTGCCGCGCTAGCGGTTCAAAACATCTCCACCTCCTCGCGCGGGGGTCCAGATAGGATCGCGTCAGTCTGGGGACTCGTGTCCGCGGAGCTAACTAGCACCCGGTCGCGGGTTTTCTTGCTCATGACAGAGAGGCAGCGATGGTAGGTGGTACCGCCAACCTCATAGACAACCGCGCTGTGACTGTGGCTCTTCTGGCAAATCCGCTCGGCTGGCGCGTGCGCGTAGTCGAAGAGATCCACATCGACTCGGCGACATCCTGCACTCGTCGTCGGTCGCTGCAGTCGGCCCCGCTCCGCAGTCTTCTGGGCGGTCTCGCACCGCGGCGAGCAACCCATGCCCTACTGGCGTTGAACGTTGCGCCGATGCCGCGCGGACCCTTGATGGATTTTGATGTCGAGGGGCCAGATGGCGATGCTTGGCTTCTACCTCGCACCGAGATCGCTGTACGACAAGCGAGGTATCTGCAGGAGCTTGCCAGTTCGTCGCGAGTAGAGCTCTCACACGAGGTGATGGGCTTACTCATCGCGGTACTCGGTTTTACCGGTGAACTCCTCGCCCAGGGCGAACCGACCGACGTTGGCGCCTACTTCCGCGACGGGCTCGGGCGGCCCGTTGCGGGTCAGGTTCTTTCGAGCTGGAACGATATCGCACTCCGATGCCGCACCATTCTTCGCCCCCGTTTGGACGAGTTTCATGGGTACTCGGCGCCGGAAAATCCGTCGCTCGTACTTCCTCAACTGTACGAAACGGGGCTGGTTTCGACGGATGAAGAGGCAACGGCCCTCCTCGGCTCTTACGCTGCGGCTCTCGAGCGACTTGATGCACACGCACAGGAGAGCAACAGCGGAGGAGCCGCGGAAGAGTTCCTGGTCGCACTCGCCGATTACTCGAACTCATACGACCTCATCGTCGCCATGAAGGTTCCTCTTGATGAGCCATTCCTCGTGAAGTACTCGGAGCGGCGGGACCTCACACTGACTCTTGGAAACCGCGGGCACCAGGATCTGGTGATCGCCGACGCGCAATCAAATCACGTGACGTTCCGCGTGCCAGACGCCAACGTTAGGATCACCGAGTTCCGGGCCGATCATCCTTCTTCTTCAACCCCGGCATACGGCGCATTCCAGTCGCGCACTGATGCTCAAAGTCGCGCTTTCTACGCTCATGACCCTGACCGCGACTACCGAATCAGGCTCAGCTTCCGTCTGGCGTCTCTGCGGCGGCTTCAGGTCGTGCCGTATCTCGCTGCACTTCTGCTCATTGCGCTCACTGTTGCTCTGTGGATTGATCGACCAACTCAGCTGGGCGACCTTGCACTCATAGTTGGTCCTAGTGCTCTGGCGGCCTCCGTTCTTCTGACTCGAGATCCGACGACCCTCGGGTCACGTCTGCGGTTCTGGAGCTCAACCTGTCTGATCGTGGCGATGATTGCCCTCATTGGAACTGCCGCCATCTTGTACGTGTTGGGGTCCTCATGTCCGTAGTTTCAGCTAGCATCCAGAGAAGGAGGAACGCATGGCAAAGAACACAGGTCGCGGGTCCCGGCAAGGCGCTGTAACGAATCGATCGCAGGTCCGTACAGCATCCGGGACTTGGGTCAAGCGCGACACTTCGACAGGCCGATTCGTTCAGGCCAAGAAGTCCGGTGGCAGCTTCAAAGGAGTCCGCAAGGAGTCCTGAGCTCGAAGTCGTCTCGTGGCGGCGGAGCGGAGGCGCGCTAACCAGCAGAGCTGGGAAGGCGTCGGACAAGTGCTCGGGTTCGGTGACTCCAGCCTGCGGCGGCCACTCTACGAATGACACTGCCAATGCCTCAGCCGTGAGGTTCCTCAGCGAGACTGAACTCAGCTGGCGGGCAGGAGTTCAAATCCGTCGACTGACATTAGGCGAAGCTTCTGACCGTCCAGTCGACTCTTCTTATGTAGAACGACAAAGTTTAGGCGGCCGTTGGTGAAACCCTCGGCGGTGAATCGAGTAGATCCGCGCGCTGTGTCGAGGACGACTTCGCAAGGCGGCACGCTTCCGGTCGATAGTGCGAGCAACGCTTCGAGCTCGGGGTACGTGGCGGCCCCGACAAAGGTTCGGAGCATGGCGCTCAATCGTCCGTAACGCTTGACGAAGCGGGGAGATTCGAAGCTCTGGGCTTCTATGTGCCTGACCGTCCTAGCTTGACTTGGGTATTGCCCGAGTGCCAGTACCGCGATGGCGTGCTCGCTGTCTTCGACATACTTTCGTATGGCTGCATGCGCGGAGACACCGTACTCGGGCGCTAGGTACAAGGCGACCTCAAGACCTGGCGCATACTGATCGGCTTGCTTGGTGAATCGGCCTGCGCCGAACAGAAGCTCTGCTGAGAACCGATTCGCCTCGCTCTCCAAGACATTCTTCGTCGAGGGATGCAACGTGGTGTGATCATCGCCCCAGAATGCCGCCTCGTGCCACGGCAATGCGTCGTGCCCGATCTCATGGCCTTCGGTGAACCGTTGCCGAGCGATCGGGACGGTCCTGTCGACGAAGTACTCTCGCTTCTCGATCGCGAGCAGGCCAAGAACCTTGCCCTTCAACTTGCTTACGACATCCCGGAAGCGTCGGGGCACCTCCTCACCAAGTTCGAACAGGTCTCTCCGATGCAGCCCAACTGCGGCCGCGATCTGATCCACCGGAACACGCGAGACATCCTCGATGCCGGCCGCGTTCAACGCACCTTTCGCATACTGTCGGATCTTCGCTTTGGGTGCGGCGCCATCAACCACTGCACTTACCTCTTGCTCTTCAGGTACTTCAAATAGTCCATGAGGTCGTCCTTCTCTGTCTCGGTGAGGTCCTCCAGGGCGCGTAGCGGGATTCCATTGAGCAGGTCGGCGCGTTGACCGGACACCGCGGTCGGCACCCGATGGCCGGCTCTCACGAGCAAGTCGGAGTATTCGACTCCGTAGAGCTCTGCAAGTTGAAAGAGGACGTTAGGAGATGGTTTCGCGATGAGTTGGTTCTCGATCTGGGAGAGGTAGCCATTGGTGATGTCGGTCTTCGCTTCGACGTCTCGGAGCGTGAGTCCAACTGAGCGTCGTGCGCTCTTGAGGTAGGGGCCGAGGTCATTCGTGGTCTGAGCGGCTCGAGGGGTCATAGCTCTATTCTTGCGTAGTTCGCCAAGCTTCGCATCGAAGAAGTTGCATACGGTCGACATGTCTGCTTAGAATACTAAGCAATGCAGGCACAGGCCTGCAGAACGTCTCAACACGAAGGGCCAACATCATGGCGAATCGCAGCTCCATCAGTGGTCGGTACATCTCAAACGCCGCGGCAGCGCGGCACCCGCGCACGAGCGTGACGGAAGGAGGAGCGAACCGGTCCAGCGGAACTCACCACCGCAGCGCTATCTCGGGACAGTTCATTTCTCCGGCTGCTGCGGGGAGACACCCGAAGACGAGCCTCACCGAGCGGGACTAGTCGCTGCAGCGGTGGGGATGAGTGTCGTCATGGCCTGTCCCCGCCGCTGCTGACGGAGAGCGGCTACAGAGTGATCTAAGAGTCGACAGCGAACCAGATCCGGTTCGAGATAACGAAAGCGAGAAGCAACATGGCAGATGCAGAGATCAAGAACGTTCGGAAGAACCGAGAGGGCGACATCACCCACGTAGGCGTGACCGGACGCTGGGACTGGACCGTGGCCCAGGTAGTGTCGTCGATCGAGGCAGGGAGCAACACGTTCTTCGTGATGTGCCCGCAGCGGGCGAACGTCGTTATCGCGAAGACCGCGAGAGGGTACAAGTTCCTCAAGACAACCGCCGACACCACCACGAAGAACAACCTGGACAACCTCCCGCCGCTGTAGAGGCCACTGCGTATGTGAGTGTCGCGTGAACGCTGCACTCGGGGCTGGACGCAGCGTTCACAGCGGCCCGCTGGAGTCGAGGCAGCAGCTCAACGGCCTGAAAGTTCGCGTGGCTGCTCCGTGGCGGACACCTCGGAGGCGCAGGGGACGGTGTTCTCTTCGCAGGCTGTTGCTCCGCGAAGACGTGAAGTCTTATCTCTGACTTGGAGTACCGAGCCGAGGATCGCCGTCCTCGTCGAGAAAGAGCACCTGCTCGCCACGCTCGAGTGCATCGAGTGTGAGGTCGACCTCGTACGCTGCTAGTTCGGAACGGCGGTTTGGCCCGAGCACCACAATGTTGCTCGGGCCAGCCGTTACTCCCACAAAATCCGGGTTTCCGGCTACCACAACCGAAGGCGCCAGCCGATCTTCTCGCCTACTTCGCGGGCGCGCTCATCAAGGGCTGCAATCTCATCAGGTGTAAGTGCCATGGCGGAACTCTACGACGTTCCGGTGCTCACTGAACTCGCCGATCTTCTAGCCGGACAATGCCCTCTGCGCGGGCTGGGCGTGCAGCAAACGGCGGGAACTGAGCCTTTTCACCCAATGGGCGGGCGCGTCTGATCCATGCCAGCGCTGTCCTCGGGTGTTAGGCGACGGTCCACCGAGTCGACTGACATAATTTCGACTATGCGGACCACTCCCCCGCTCGATTCGCCTTCAGCGCGAATCGAGGCCTAGAGCGTGTTGCGCTGCGCAGGACGCTAGACGTCGCGATCGCAGGGATGCGAAAGGCGGCAGCGCGATCGGGAAAGTGTCACGGCAAAGAACAGCTCGAGGGCGTCAGACAGTCTCAGTCGAGTGACATTCCGTGTCATCTCGATCCGTTTCCGACAAAAGTGTCGAGATCGCACTCTCGCGCCATAGACGGGGTGGGTATACTCCCCGATCAACAGAATGGAACACTTAACATGTTACGTAATATTGATTCCGGGCCGACGCAGGGTTCCACGACGGCGGCGCGGGTCTCCGCCGCGGTCGCTCTGACGCTGGCTCTCGTCGCCACCTCGACCACGCCGGTCTTCGCCCAATCCCCGATGGGTCGCGGTGGAGCAGATGCCGCCCATCGCGCACTCGACGATCTCGAGGAGTCGCTGGTGTGGCGATCCGACGCGAAGACCACCTATGGCGCCGTCGTTCCCGCCGTGAACGAAGCGATCCTCGCTCTGGACGAAGATCGCTCGAGGATCCCGCAGTACGAGAGCTTCAAGACGGCCTTGGAGCGGCTTCAGGTGGAATCCACCTATCTGCTCGATCTCGCCACGCAGCCCGGATACCAGCCGGGCGTGCTCGATTCCGTGATGTTCCTTCAGGGTTCTGTGGCGGAATGGCAGTACCGCGTGGCCTCGATGGACGACTCTCTGAAGAAGCGCGACAAGACCCGCCCGGCGCGAGTGGAAGGATCGCGCGCCGATGTCAGCGCTCAGACGCAGCCGGGCACGGTGTTCCGCGATCTTCCCGGCCTCCCGGAGATGGTCGTGGTGCCGAAGGGCGACTACGTTGCGGGGGCGACAGCCGAGGAACAGCAGATCTGGAACGTCCCGGAGAACCGGCGTGACTTCGAGACGCCCCAGCGCGACGTCACGATCAGTGAGGCACTCGCCTTCGGCACGACCGAGGTGACGGTCGGTCAGTTCAGTGCGTTCGTCAAAGAGACGAAGTATCGTCCTCGCGGTGGAGCTCGATGGTGGAACCCGCAGGATCCTTCCGCCATGCAGTTCAACGCTGCGCTGGACTACCTGAATCCTGGATTCCCCCAGACGGCCGATTCTCCCGTCGTCGCGATCACGCGTGAAGATGCGAGCGCATACGCGTCATGGCTCAGTGCGAAGACGGGGGAAACCTATCGACTCCCCAGCGAAGATGAATGGGAGTGGGCGGCGCGTGGCGGTGCGACCACGACGTTCTACTGGGGTGACGACCTCTCTCGCGTGAACGAGTACGCGAACAGCTTCGACCTCTCGTCGAAGGAGACCAACGGATTCGGCTGGGACAGCACCGGCGTCGATGACGGCTACCCGTACACCGCGCCGGTGGCGAGCTTCGCGCCCAACGGGTACGGGCTGTACGACGTGACCGGGAACGCGCGTGAATTCGTCGCGGACGACTGGGTACAGGATCTCTCCGCCGCAGCGAACGACGGGAGCCCGCATGACGGCGGAGTACCGTTCCCCGTCGTGCGTGGGGGCGCGTGGAACTATCAGCCCCAGAATCTGCGACTGGACTATCGCAGTGCCTACTATTCGTCGGAGACCGCGACCAACATGTTCGGATTCCGCCTCGTGCGCGTGCTCTGAACGGCGACGAAGACCGTCCACCACATGCCGCGGAGCGTCCTCGCCGATCGGTCGAGGACGCTCCGTCGCGACGGGCGCGACCAACGACCGCCCCGGCCAGGCTCGTCGGGACGCCTGCTCCGGCAGAGTCCGCTGGTGCCGGCGGCCTCGCGTCGCCGACATCCATTCACGTGAATCCACTCCACATTTTGAGGCGTAGGCTGGAGTGAAGGACGGACCGTCCGAGAAGATCTCCCGGCACCGCGCCCGCCCGGAAGTGGAGTCACTCGTGGCTCAGTACGACGTCTCGAACCGCTCGGCGATCGTGACGGGAGCAGGCAGCGGAATCGGACGCTCGACCGCTCTCCTGCTGGCGAAGAACGGCGCATCCGTCGTCGTGAACGACCTGAACGCGGAGCACGCGAACGCGGTCGTCGAAGAGATCCGCGCTGCCGGCGGCACGGCAGAGGCTTCAGTCGGCGATGCGACGGATGCGGCCTGGATCGCTTCTTCCATCGAACTCGCCAACTCGCTCGCTCCCTTGCGCATCGGCGTCAACAACGCGGGCATCGGCGGCGCCAGCGCTCCGACGGCCGAGTACGAGGACGAGGCGTGGGACAAGGTCATCGCGATCAACCTCAACGCGGTCTTCCGCAACATGAAGGCACAGATCCCCTCGATCCTCGCGAACGGCGGCGGCTCGGTCGTGAACATCGCCTCGATCCTCGGCAGCGTCGGCTTCGCCGGCTCGCCCGCCTACGTCACCGCCAAGCACGGCGTGGTCGGCATGACCAAGTCGGCGGCGCTCGAGTACTCCGCCAAGGGCGTGCGCGTGAACTCCGTGGGCCCCGGTTTCATCGACACCCCGCTGCTCGCGAACATGGGCGACGAGGCGAAGGACTTCCTCGTGAGCAAGCACCCGATCGGACGCCTGGGCCAGGCCGACGAGGTCGCGAACCTCATCGCCTTCCTCGCCAGCGATGCGGCGAGCTTCATCACCGGCAGCTACCACCTCGTCGACGGCGGATACACCGCCCTCTGACAGAATCGACGCTCGGCCATCGGGACCCGATTCTCGATGGCCGAGCGTCAGAAGCGGCGACGCGAACCCCCCGGTTGCGTGGCCGCGCACCTCCCCGCCCGCGAGCTGCACTGCTTTGCCCAGGAGTGCATCGGCGAGGGAGGCGAGCTTGTCGTCAGGCGACGGCGTGCATCACCCTCGCGGAGGAACTCAGTGGCGTGAAGTCGATGTCGGTGAGGTCGAGGCCCCCGGCGCCGCTCGCCGCCGCCATCATCTTGACCAGCACCGGCCGCTGCAACTCCACGTCGGCGTCGATCGTGAAGCGGACCGGGATCGAGGCGTGCATCCACAGCGTCTCGGTGCGCGAGTCCGAGACACGCAGCGTGAGCGGGAACGACTCGCCGCGGCGAAGCTTGGTGACCGCCACGAGACGGAGGTGAGAGAGCACCTCGTCGTCGACCTCGAACGTCTGCGACTCTCCGGCATAGCTGAGCTGACCCATGACTCCTCCTCCGATTTATCTCTCGGAAAATAGATTACTAGTTTAGCTAGCTAATTGGAAGTCGGCTCAGGTCAGATCCGAGATCTCCTCGGTGAGACGTCGCAGGAACCGTGAGATCACCGCGAGCTGGTCGGGTGTGAACTCGCTCTCGATCCCCTCGACCCGCCGCGAGATCTCGTCGGCGGGAGAATGCAGGTCACGCAACGACGGGCGCACGATCTTCGAACGCGCGTCCTGGGGATGGGTGGAGACGACCACCTGGCCCCTTTCCGCGAGTCGACGGAGCACCGATGTGACGGCGGCGGTGCTCACGCCCAGATGCCCGGCCAGGTCCCGCGGCGTCACCGGACGATCGGCGGGCGCTTCCGCGATCAGACGCATGGCGGCACGATCGGTCTCGTTCGGCTGGCGCCCCGCAGCGAGCCGGCGCCCGAGCCGCGCGTCGGCACGGCGAAGCGCATCCACCTCCCGCGCGAGTTCCGGTGTCGCGATCTCCAGCCTCTGCCCCATGTCACCACTCCCCATCTCCGCCGCCCCATGTTACCTCGACGAGCTGATTACTGGACTGTCTAGCAAAATGGGCGATCATCAGGCGCTTCCGACGGTGAGAGGATGGAATCACGACGAGAAGGGACGTCATGGTCGATCCAATAGACCTCAAGGATGAGAGATACGTCCGCTACGCCGACCTGCTCGACCAGCTGCACCAGCAGTTCCCCACAGCCGGTCGCGAGCGGATCGCGCGCATCATCACCGCGGAGAACGATGCGATCACGGGCGGGTTCCTGCTCGTCGTCCCCGCCGAGGTCGCAACAGGGGCTGTCGAGATGCTCGAACGCGAGACGGCGCTCAGCGCAGACGGCGGAGAGGTGGTCGCCTGATGAACGACTCCCAGGAGTACGCACGTTCGGGCTACTGGTACCCGGACGGAGAGAGCGCCAGCACCGTCGACGTGCTCAACATGCTGCGACGCTACCGCGCAGCCGAGACCGCCATGCGCGCACGCACGCGCTCCTCGATGGGCATGAACGAGACCGACCTCATGGCGCTGCGATTCCTGCTCAGGGAACAGCGCGCCGGGCGGATCGTCCGACCGATCGACATCGCCAGGATGCTCAACATCTCGACCGCATCGACGACCACGCTCATCGACCGCCTGGAGAAGGGCGGCCACGTCCGCCGAGAGGCGCACCCCACCGATCGCCGCGCGGGCGTCGTGGTCCCGACGGTGAGCAGCGACGAAGAGGTGCGCGCCACCCTCGGCGCGATGCATCGCCGCATGCTGACGCTCGTCGACGAGCTCTCCGATCAGGAACGTGCCGTGGTCACCCGGTTCCTCGCCGGGATGACGGCCGCGATCGAGGAGGCGTCCGACCTCGACCAGGAGCTTCGCGACGTGATCCGCGACCAGGAAGGCTCCGAAGCCGCGGAGTGACGCCCTACAGCCCCTCTGCGATCTGCTTGATCGCGGCGAGGCGGCGGTCCCACTCGCGCCCGATCACATCGAGCCTCGCGGCCGTGGCGGAGAGCTCGGCGCCGACCACACGGAAGCGCACCTCGCGCCCCACCGGCACCGGCTCGACGAGACCCACCTCCTGCAGGACGGCGAGGTGCTTCGCGATCGCCTGCCGAGACACCGGAAGACGCCCGGCGAGGGCGGATGCCGACGCATCGCCCTCGCCGAGAGCCGTCAGGATGCTCCAGCGCGTCTCGTCCGCGAGCGCCGCGAACACGGGCAGCAGAGTCTCCGTGGTCACGCTTCGCCTTCCACCAGTGCGACCATCTTGTCGAGCTCCAGGTCCCAGCCGGTGCGGTGGGACTCGAGGTTCGAGAGCGGATCCGACGTGCGCTCGAATCCGCTCTCCACGACCGTGAGCCTGGTGCCGCCGTCGGCCTCTTCGAGGGTGAAGGTGAACACGGTCGAGGTCGACTCGTCGATGCTCTCCGGCAGCTTCCCGAGCGCATCGTCGTTGTTCCAGCGGTAGGTGATGCGTCGCGGTTCGTCGTACTCCTCGACGCGCAACGGGATCACGTCGTAGTCGGGGAAGGTCATCGTGCCGGTGGCTCCGACGCCCGCACCATCCAGCACCGTGCGCCCGAACCAGCGGGAGATGTGCTCGGGCTCGGCCACCGCTCGCCACACCTTGTCGACGGGGGCTGCGATCTGGATGCTCCGCCGAACGGAGAAGGTCTCCTCATCGACGACGGATGCCTCGTTGTGGGTCATGTTCACCACGATGGGTCCTTTCGTGGTCACCTGCATGCTTCGCCGGCCGATCGGCCAGCTGCAACTCTAGAGTTGCACATGCGATCCTCTTGCGCAACCCCCGGGTTGCACGCAAGATCCCCAGCCGCGCCAGGCGGCGGGAGTGTTCCCGAATGCAGGACGAATCGCCGCGAGAACACCCTGCACCCGCCCTCCCGACATCCAAACGACACCCGCACCTCAGGGAGGTCAGCTGCGCGGTCGGCGCTTCTCCAGGAACCCCGCCAGCAACACGGCGACGAGAGCGGCGACCGGGGCGACGAGGAGCCCGGCGCGCAGGCTCTCGTTCTCGGCGATGTATCCCACGAACGGCGGGGACAGCAGGAAACCGAGGCGCAGCAGCCACGAGACGACCGTGAGCCCCACGCCGGGCCGCAGCCCCGGCAGCTCGTCCGCGGCATGCATGGCCGCGGGGATCAGAGTGGCGATGCCGAATCCGACGGCGGCGAAACCCAGGATCGTACCGGGCACGGTGGGGAACGCGAGCGCAAGCGTCATGCCGGCCGCGGCGATGAGACCGCCGACCCTGGCGACCCACCGCTGCCCGAAGCGATCCGTGAGCGGATCGCCGATGATCCGGCCGACGAACTGCGCGCCGACCAGGGCGATGAAGCCGAGCGGCGCGATCGCCGCGGCAGCCCCGAGCGAATCGGCGAGGTACAGCGTCGCCCACGAGTTCCCCGCATCCTCGGCGACGGCACCCGCCATCGCGATGAGGGTCAGCGCGATGATCGCGATCACGGTGCGCGGGGTCACACCGCGGCGCACCGCACCAGCGAGGTCGACGGGCTCCACCGCCGCCTCATCGGCGACCTCGTCGTCACGGCCAGGGAGGCAGAACCGCAGGGCGACGAGAGCGACCGTGGCGAAGACGGCCGTGGAGATGCCCAGGTGCACACCGAGCGGCAGCTGCAACGCGATCGCGACTGCGGCCATCGCGCCGCCCAGGACCGCACCGATCGACCAGATCGCGTGGAAGCCGTTGATGATCGAGCGCCCGTAGCGCCGCTGCACCCGCAGGCCATGGGCGTTCTGCGCGACGTCGGTGATGGCGTCGGATGCTCCACCGAGGAAGAGCGCGACGGCGAACAGCACCCCGGACGGCGCGAGAGCCGCCGACAGCAACCCGAGGCTCGTGAGCACGGTGCCGATGACGGCGATGCGCGACGACCCGAAGCGCCGGATCAGCACCGCCGCGAAGAGCCCGGCAGCGATGGCGCCGGCAGGGAAGGCGGCGATCGCGAAGCCGTAGCCGAGGTTGTCCAACCCGAGCGCGGACTTGATCTCCGGGTAACGCGGCAGGATGTTCGCGAACAGGGCCCCGTTCGTGAGGAACAGCGCGGAGACGGCGATGCGGGCGCGCCGGGACGCCTGATCCGGCTCGGATCGTCGAATCGATTCGATTGAAGCCATGTCTACGATCGTACGGGGCGACGAGGGGCTCTGCCCACACGGATCCGCGCCCGGCTCCACGGACGGCGACCGCCGCCTGCGCACCGCCCTCCTACAGACCGCCGCCGCACCCCGCAACCCCGTTCCGCGCGTCGGACGCCCGGCCTACGCTCAGGACATGCCCGAACTCACCCAGCCCACCGGTCGCGAAGAGACGCTGCGCGCCATCCCCCGCGACGACGGCTCCGCGCCGCGCGCCCTCGTCCTCGGTGCGACCGGATACATCGGAGGGCGGCTGACCCCGCGCCTGCTGAACGCCGGATACCGCGTGCGCGCGCTGGTACGGGATGCGGCGCGGGCGGCATCCTTCCCCTGGGGTCCGGACTGCGAGATCGTCGAGGGGTCGGCGGATGACGCGGACGCCGTCGCCGCGGCCATGGACGACGTCGACGTCGTGTACTACCTGATCCACTCGATGTCTGCGGGCAAGGGCTTCGAGGAGAGCGACGAGCGAGCCGCGACGACGGTCGCCGAGGCGGCGGCCCGCGCGGGCGTGCGTCGGATCGTCTACCTCGGCGGCCTGCATCCGGACGACGCGAAGCTCTCACCGCACCTGCGCTCGCGCGTGCACGTGGGCGAGATCTTCCTGCGATCCGGCGTGCCGACGCTCGTGCTGCAAGCGGGCGTCGTGATCGGATCGGGCTCGGCGTCCTTCGAGATGATCCGTCATCTCACCGACGTGCTGCCGTATATGCCCGCGCCGAAGTGGGTGCGCAACCGCATCCAGCCGATCGCTGTGCGCGACGTGCTGCACTACCTGCTCGGAGCGGCGCGGGTCGACCCCGACGTGAATCGTGCGGTCGACATCGGTGGCCCCGACGTGCTGCGCTACGGACAGATGATGAACGGCTATGCGGTCGAGGCCGGGCTCCGGCAGCGTGCGATCGCAGCCCTCCCGGTGCTGACCCCCGGCCTCGCATCGCACTGGGTGAATCTGGTGACCCCGGTGCCGCGGTCGATCGCCCGCCCGCTCGTCGCGTCACTGCAGAACGAGTGCATCATGAAGGACCACGAGGTCGACGAGCTCATCCCCCGCCCGGAAGGCGGGCTGACTCCCTACCGCCGCGCGGTCGATCTGGCGCTCGGTCGAGTCCGGGGCGACACGATCGAGACGAGCTGGCAGGACTCCGAGGTCTCCGGCGCGCCCAGCGACCCCCTGCCGAGCGATCCGGAATGGGCCGGACGCACGGTCTTCACCGACTCCCGCTCGGTCACCACGAGCGCCTCCCCGGCGGAGCTGTGGCGCGTGATCCTCGGCATCGGCGGCGAGAACGGCTGGTACTCCTCACCGCTGCTGTGGGCGGTGCGGGGGTGGATGGACCGCATCGTCGGCGGCGTGGGCCTCAGCCGCGGACGCCGGAGCCGCACCGCCGCCCGCGTGGGTGACGCGATCGACTTCTGGCGCGTCGAGGCCGTCGAGACGACGGATGCCGGATCGCTCCTGCGCCTGCGCGCCGAGATGAAGGTGCCGGGCGAGGCGTGGCTGGAGTTGCGTGCCGTGCCCGACGACGAAGGCGCCCGCTACGAGCAGCGCGCGATCTTCTTCCCCCGCGGCCTGACGGGTCGGCTGTACTGGCTCGCCGTCCTGCCGTTCCACGGCGCCATCTTCGCCGGCATGGCCGCACGCATCACGGCCGCTGCCGAAGAGGCGAAAGAGGCGCAGGCATCCGTCGCGGCGACCGGCGACCCCGCCGATTCCGGCCGACCCTCGGAGAAGGTGCCTGGTCCGGCGTGATCGCCTGATCTCCGCGCCGCTCCGCTTCAGTCCGCGCGACGCTGCTCCGGATCGACCGCGGCATCCGGAGAGACGGGGCCGTCCTCCAGCGCCGCGTCGACGACCGCATCCACCTCGGCCGGCGGGATGATGTCGATCGCCTCGGTCGCGGCCTCGTAGACCTCGGCGAGCGAATCGTCGACGGTGGACTCGTCGATCCAGTCGAGATCGTCCTCGGAATGGTCGTACGCGACGGGCACCAGCGCGAAGTCGTCGCCGTACTCCTCGAGTCCCGCCATGACGCTGTGCCGCACCGCGGCCTTGGCGTAGCGCTCGCGCAGGATCAGAGGATCACGCCGCAGGTCCTTCATGAACGCGACCATCATGAAGGCCATGATGATCGCGAACGGCAGCGCGGCGATGATGGTCACGTTCTGCAGAGACTTCAGACCGCTCCCCTCCTCGCCGGTCACGAGCAGCACGGCGGCGATCACACCCACCAGCACACCCCAGACCACTGCGACCCAACGCGCCGGCTCCGGCCTCCCCTGCTGCGAAAGGGTGCCCATCACGAGCGACGCGGAGTCCGCCCCGGTGACGAAGAAGATCGCGATCAGCAGGATGAGCACGACGCTGGTGATCATCGAGAACGGGAGGTTCTCGAGCACGCCGAACAGCACCTCTTCCGGCGGATCGACCGTGAGGTTCGCTCCGCCCATCTGCTGCTGGATCGCCGTGGTTCCGAAGATCGCGAACCAGACGAGCGAGATGGCGGACGGGACCACGATGACGACCGAAACGAACTGGCGCAGTGTGCGTCCGCGCGAGATCTTGGCGATGAACATGCCCACGAAGGGCGACCACGAGATCCACCAGGCCCAGTAGAAGATCGTCCAGCTCGACAGGAACGTCTGAGCAGCCTCGCCCTGCGAGGCCGAGCGACCGATCATCTGCGGAAGGTCGCCGATGAACTGCACGGCCACCGAGGGGATCACATTCAGGATGAGGAGGGTCGGTCCGACGAAGAAGACGAAGAACGCCAGCAGGAGCGCCACGACGGCGTTGATGTTCGACAGCGCACGGATGCCCTTCGAGACGCCCGACACGGCGGAGGCGATGAAGCAGGCGGTGAGCACGGCGATCGCCGCGATCAGCACGCCGTTGCCGAGCGGCCCCGCGCCGCTGACGATCTCGACACCGTGTCCGATCTGCAGGGCGCCGAGTCCGAGCGATGCGGCGGTGCCGAACAGCGTCACGATGATCGAGAAGATGTCGATCGTGCGTCCGAGGGGCCCGGTCGTGCGTCCTTCGCCGAGCAGCGGGGCGAAGATCGAGGAGATGAGCGGGGTGCGACCGCGACGGAAGGCCCCGTACGCGATGGCGCCGCCGACGAGCGCGTAGAACGCCCATGCCTGCGGGCCCCAGTGGTAGAGCACCTGGGTCTGGGCCGTGTGCATCGCGTCGAGGGTGTTCGCCTCGACGGTGCCGGGCGGCGGGTTCTCGAAGAAGTTCAGCGGCTCTGCGGCGCCCCAGAAGACGAGACCGATCCCCATGCCCGCGGCGAACAGCATCGAGATCCACGAGAACATCGAGAACTCGGGCTCTTCGTCGTCACGACCGAGCGGGATGCGTCCGTAGCGGCTGAAGCCGACGAACAGCATGAAGACCAGGATGACCGTGGCGATGGTCGTGAAGAAGAAGCCGAAGTACTCCACCACCCAGTCGAGCACGGTGCGGGTCGTGCCGGCGAGGTTGTCGCCCGCGAAGACTCCCCACGCGATGAAGGCGAGGGTGAGGGCGACCGCGACGCCGAACACGAGCGGGTCGGTGCGATAGGTGCGCCCGGTCTCCTCGACCGAGACACCGGGCACGAGCGCCGGGTGCACGCTGCGGGGTGGGACGGCGGCGATGTCGCGGACGATCTTCCGTGCCGTCTCGGTGGCCTTGGCGGGGAGGCGGTTCGCTCCCGTACCGACGGCATCCGTGCGGGGGCGCGGAGGATTGTGTCCTGCGGAGCGTTCGTCGGGCTTCTCGTCAGGGGTCTCCATGGCATCCCATCCTGTCACGTGAGGTGGCCACGCACGGAGGCGAAAACCCAGACGACCCTCGCGATCCGCGGCGTGTCGGCGCACGGCACGCCGGACGGATGCCGGATGACCTGGGTTTCCCGGGCGTGCCGTTTCTACCGCGAGCGGCGCCCGCCGAACACGGAGTGCAGCAGCGGAAGCGCCGAGACGCAGATCAGGGTGATGCCCAACGGCGCGATCGAGGGGACGAGCAGCGCGCCACCGATGAGCATCGCGGCGAAGAGCACTCCCGACGCGATACGGCGGGCGATGCCTTCGAGCCGATCGAGTCGGCGTTCCAGACGGGAGGTGTCGAACGTGACATTGCCGTCGTCGATGCGCGTGATGATCTTGTCGATCCGGCCGGGCAGATTCCACGTGGTGGCCATCGTGCCCATCGCCTGGTTCGCGAAGGCCTGCACGATGTTCCCGCTCTCGTCGCGCAGCAGACGACCGGCATAGGGTTCGGCGGCATCCCAGACGTTGAAGGCGGGATCGAGCCCGCTGCACATGCCCGACGTCAGCGAGACGGCACGGATCAACAGCAGCATGTTCTCGGGCAGCTGCAGCGGAAGCGAGCGCACCATGTCGCCGAACTCCTCCGCGAAATCGCGGAACTCGCGCGGATCGACCTTGCTCAGCTCGGCGAAACCCATGCCGCCGAAGCGGGCGAACAGCGTGCTCAGAGCCCGTTCGAGTTCGGCGGTGT
Organism: Microbacterium sp. Cr-K32; assembly: GCF_000708345.1. Classification (NCBI taxonomy): domain Bacteria; kingdom Bacillati; phylum Actinomycetota; class Actinomycetes; order Micrococcales; family Microbacteriaceae; genus Microbacterium; species Microbacterium sp. Cr-K32. The sequence continues at coordinate 176,466 of NZ_JARD01000009.1, forward strand.
CGGCGGAGGGCAGCAGCACGCCGATCTCCTGAGCCGCGGCGACGAGGCCGCGACTGTCACGCCCGGCGACCGCGATCAGGAGTGTGCGCAGCCCGTCGCGGAGACTCGCCGGGATCTCGGCCATCATGCCGAAGTCGATGAACGTGAGGCGGAATCCCGGCCCCGGCTCTCCGTCGATCGACGGCGCCGGAGTGACGAAGATGTTGCCCGGGTGGGGATCGGCGTGCACGAAGCTGTGCGTGAACACCTGGTCGAACATGACCTCGGCGAACACCGCGGCGACCTGCGCCGGATCGATGCCGGCCGCGCGGAGGGCGTCGGTGTCGTTGATCTTGATGGCCGTGACATCCGACAGCGTGAGCACCCGACGGGTCGACCGCTCCCACACGATCTCCGGGGTATCGACGTGAGGGTCGTCGGCGAAGTTCTCGCGGAAGCGTTCGGCACTCGCCGCCTCGTGCAGGTAGTCGATCTCCTCGAGGCTGGTCTCGGCGAACTCCTCGACGAGCGCCGGGGCGTCCACCCGGTCGGCGACGATGCGCACGCGGGTCAACCAGCGAGCGACGCGCCGCAGCGCCGCGAGGTCGACGGCGACGATCTCGTCGATACCCGGCCGCTGCACCTTGACCACGACCGCTCCGAGACCGGTGTCGGCGGCGTCGAGGGCCGAGAGCCTGGCGCGGTGCACCTGCCCGAGCGAGGCGGCGGCGAGCGGCGTGTCGTCGAACCAGGCATACGCGCGCTCGAGAGGGATGCCCAGTTCGGCTTCGGCGAGAGCGCGGATCGCCGGCGTGGGCACGGGTGGGACCTCGTCCTGCAGCCCTTCGAGTTCCTTCGTGATCTCGGGCGGCAGCACATCGAGGCGCGACGACATGAACTGGCCGACCTTGATCATGAGCCCGCCGAGCTCGACCGCGAGCACATGGAAGCGCCGTGCGAAGGTCTGCATCCGCTGGCCACGGGTGCGCTCCGCGATCCTGCTCATCCCGAAACGCGGGAGGACGAGCTCGAACCACCAGATCTTGAGGAATTCCCGGCCCGCGAACGACAGGATGCGACGGTACCTGGCGCGGTGAACGCCCTGTGCCGCAGCATCCGTCATCGCGTGGCTCCTTCGCAGGTCCCCGCTCGATGCCGCACTGCGCGGTCAGTCCTGCGCGAGGATCGAGTACAGCCTACGGCGGGCCTCGTCGAGGACCTCGATCGTCTGCTGCACCTGCTCGGGCGAACCGCTCCGGCCGACCTGGGCTGCGGCGGCGGCGAGGTCGACGCCCGCCTTCGGCAGAGCGTTGAAACGGGCGCTGTCGCGGTGCCCGTCCTTGGCGGACGACGCCTCCCACGGAGCAGGGGTCTCGGAGTTCTCCTCGGACACGGCACGGCCGGCCTCGGTGAGGGAGTACGTCTTGCGACCGTTCTGCTCTTCGGCCTCGATGAGTCCTTCATCGGCGAGCAGCTGCAGCGTGGGGTACACGGAACCGGCGCTCGGCTTCCAGGTGCCGCCGCTGCGCTCGGCGATCTCGTTGATGATCTGGTAACCGTGCATCGGCTTCTCGCCGAGCAGGGAGAGCACCGCCGCGCGGACATCGCCGCGGGCCATGCGCGAGCCGCCGGAGGGGCGGGACTCGAACGACTTGCGGAGCTGGTCCATGGCTTCGAAGATCGCGGATGCCGGGCCGCCGGGGCCCGTGCCGAAGCCGGATCCGCCGAAGAGTCCGCCGGGTCCGCCGTTGCTCCCGGGGCCGCTGTTGCCGCCGAACGGGTTGGAGGGGAATGCGTTGTTCATGATGACCTCCTGCTGTGGTGAACGATACTCAACGATATATCGTTCACCCTGAGGGTGGGGTGGGAGTTTCCGATGCGTCGACCCCGTGGATGACACCCCATGTCTTCGTCTTCGCATCGATGAGAACGGGCAGCTCGGCGTTCGGCGCTGCACGCCCGGCGGCGATGCATCGGCGGTCGCCGCACGCGTGCACCAGGTATTCGCGGCCCTGCTCGGGCTCCGGAAGACGCAGCTGCAGCTGGTACCGCACAGCTTCGTCGGTCGTCTCGAACGCCCCGACGACCGGCAGCTCGACACGGACCCCCGACTCCTTCAGCGTGACGGTCTCGTCCGCGTTCACTCTCGCGTTGATCCAGAGCCCGATGCCCAGCAGCACCATGAGCAGGCACCCGAAGCCGAGGAGGGCCAGCTCCCACCACCACGCAGACAGTGAGGGGAAGCTCAGAGCGAAGCCGATCACTCCCGACGCGACCAGCAGGCCGGCCGTGATGCGTTGACCCCAGGCGCCGCGACGGCTCGTGAGATCCACCTGAGTCCAGTCCAGAGACGCCGCGTCGCGCATGGCACCCACTGTAGGGGCCGGGCCCCCGTCAGCGCGACGGCCGGTCAGGGCGAGGGGAGGGTGAGGATCTCCGCGCCGTGCTCGGTGATCGCGATCGTGTGCTCGCTGTGGGCCGTGCGGCATCCGGTCGCACTGCGCAGAGTCCACCCGTCCGCATCCGTGCGGAGTTCATCAGTGTCGGCCATGACCCAGGGCTCGAGGGCGAGCAGGAGCCCCGGGCGGAGCGTGTAGCCGCGGCCCGGACGCCCATCGTTCGCGACGTGCGGATCCTGATGCATGGTGGAGCCGATGCCGTGACCTCCGAACTCGAGGTTGATCGGGTAGCCCTCGGCCCTCAGGACCGAGCCGATGGCGTACGAGAGATCGCCGATGCGCGCCCCCGGGCGTGCGGCGGCGATGGCTGCGGCGAGCGCACGCTCGGTCGTCGCGATCATCGCGAGGTCTTCGGCTGCGGGGTTATCGCCGACCACGAAGCTGACGGCGGCATCGGCGGAGACTCCACGGAGCGTGAGGGCCAGGTCGAGCGTGAGCAGGTCGCCGTCGGCGAGTCGATAGTCGTGAGGCATGCCGTGCAGAACGGCGTCGTTCACAGCCGTGCAGACGTAGTGCCCGAAGGGGCCCCGCCCGAACGACGGCGCGTAGTCGACGTAGCAGGATTCGGCGCTGGCCTCCTCGATCATCTCGCGGGTCCATCGGTCGAGGTCGAGCAGGTTCACGCCGACCTCGGCGCGGGTCTTCAGCGCCTGCAGGATGTCGCCGACGAGCGCACCGGCGGCCCTGGCGCGGACGAGCTCCTCGGCGTTCAGGATCTCGATCATGGGTGTTCCTCCGTGTCGTTCGATGCGGCTTCGCGGATCCAATAACTATCCCGGTAATACTATCCCGGTATTAGAATGGGCGTCATGATGGTCCGCATGCCTCTGAGCCCGGCCGACGTCGAACGCGGCGAGCGTCTGGGAGCGTTGCTGCGCCGCGCACGCGGTGAACGATCGATGCTGGCGGTCGCGCTGGATGCCGGCATCTCCCCCGAGACGCTGCGGAAGATCGAGTCCGGCCGCGTGGCCACGCCGGCCTTCTCGACCATCGCGGCAGTGGCCGATGTACTGTGCCTCTCGTTGGATGCGGTGTGGGCCGAGGTCGGCTCGCGCTCCGCAGACTCGGGCGCGCAGAGAATCGCCTCCTGAGCTCCGGATGAGCACGGGCTTTCGTCCCCTCCTCTGCTCCAATTCTCCGTCGCGGCCGCCCGTCGTTCGATCCCCCCTTCCTCGTGTCGCGTGAACCGCGCACACGCCCGGCCGTCGCGCAAGCCCGGTGACGCACACAGGAAGTCGTGTTTAGCTCGGGGGATTGTCGACTTGGGGGAGTGAGACGTTTGTCACAGAGTGATCGGCCGGAGAAGAGCAAGGCATCCGCGGACAACATCCGCGTGAGTGTGATCGTCCCGGTGTACCGGCCCGGGCCCTCGTTCGACGACCTCATCGCGTCGCTCGATCGACAGACCCTCGGCACGGCCTCGCTCGAGGTGCTCCTGTGCGACGACGGCTCGGGCGAGCCCACCGGTGCACGTCTGGCAGCCATCGCCCGCGACCGCCCCCATGTGCGGGTGCTGTCGCTGGAGCACTCCGGCTGGCCCGGCATGCCTCGCAACCACGGCGTCGACGCTGCTCGCGGAACGTATGTGCAGTTCGTCGACCAGGACGACTACCTGTTCGACGGTGCGCTCGAGAAGCTGTGCGATTATGCCGACCAGCACTCGTCCGATGTGATCGTGGGCAAGGAGGTGGGCATCGGCCGTCGTCTGCCGAGCCGGATCTTCAGCCACGACGTCCCCGACGCGGTCCTCGGAACCGACCCGCTCCTGGAGATGCTCACCCCGCACAAGATGTTCCGCACTTCCTTCCTTCGGGCGAACGGCATCCGCTTCCCCGAAGGAAAGGTGCGCCTCGAGGATCACCTGTTCGTGATGCAGGCGTACTTCGCCGCGTCGACGATCTCGATCCTCGCGAGCGAACCCTGCTACGCCTGGGTCAAAGAACCGGGCAGCGCGAGCTCTTCTCGCATCGACCCGGAATCGTACTTCCCCCATCTCGAGACGGTGCTCGATCTCGTCGAGGCGCACACCGAACCCGGAAAGCTCCGCGATCGGCTTCTGCGGCACTGGTTCCGCGGCAAGATCCTGAAGCGGCTCTCCGGTCGACAGATGGCCCGCTATCCGGACGACTACCGCGACCGCCTGCTCGACGTCGTCACTCCCCTGGTGCAGAAGAAGTTCGGGCCGGGCGTCGATGCCGGTCTCGGCCTGCCGCATCGGATCCGCGCGAGCCTGCTCCGCGCCGATCGACGCGAAGACCTGTTGGCGCTTGCGCAGTTCGAGGCCGGGATCACCTGTCACGCGGCGGTGACCGAGGCACGCTGGTCTCGTGGAGGCGGCCTGCACCTGACGCTGCGCGTGACCCTCACGAGCGAAGGGCATGATGCCTTCGTCTTCGAAACCACGGTCGTCGAAGTTCCTGTGGCGGAATCCCCGGACCCGGACCCCCGGGCATCCGTCTCCCAGAACTCCGTCCCCCGGAACTCCGTCTCCAAGAAGAAGAAGGTGACGCGCCTGATCTCGCTTCCCGTCTCGACGATCGACGGCCTTCCGGAGACCCTCCTCGTCGCCGACCGCGAGCTTCGCAATGATCGGGTCGACCTCTTCCTCACCGACGGTGAGACCGGTGCCGAGCGCCGCATCGGAGGCCGCCACCCTCGCAACCTCGACGCCGCCCGCGTATCGATCGACCCTGTGAGGGTCTTCGGCCCGGACGACGAATCGCGTGGAGGCGCTCTGACCGTGAAGGTCCGGCGCGCGGGATGGACCTTCGAGACGCCACTCGTCGCCGCCCCGGCGGTGCTCGCCCGCGCGGGAAAGTCGCCCCTGCTTGCCGGCCGAAACTGCACGCTCGCGGCCAGGGATGACGGCACGGTCGAGCTTCGCCGCGAATGGCCGGGCGGTCGCCTCAAGGACTTCGCCGGACGCGCTGTCCGTCGGGTCCGAGCACTCGCGCGGCGCCGCTGACGCCACCCCACTCCGGCGCTCTCCTTCACCATCCCCGCATCGGCGCGCCTGCCCACCGCCAGCCCTGCCCGCCACCAGCCCTGGCAGCCGTCAGCCCTGCCCGCCACCAGCGGAGTCACCGCAGAGCCGCTCGTGCGACGACGCGCATCGCTGGAGTGATCGAGCCGAAGGCTCCCGGCGATGAGAGTGCGCACAGGATCTCGATCACCCGCCCCGCCGCGTCTCGGTGATCGAAACGGCGGTCCGCACCGTCCTCCTGACGCGATCGCAGCGACCATTCGAAGCCCCATGCTCCGCCTCGTCGCCCCTCCGCTACGGCCGCCTCACCGCGTTCGATGAACTCGGAGAGCTCATCGAACGTCGCGGCCGAGCCATCGGCGACGGCCAGCAGCGCCAGGGTCACCGTGCGCGGCTGCCCGCTGGGGAACATCCCCTCTCTTCCGATCGCGCGGACGGCCTCGACGATCCGCGCGAATGCACGCAGCTCGCCCTTCGCCAGTGCCTGCCCGCGGTGAGTGACCACGACGCGCCTGCGAAATCGGCGGACCGCCTTCGTGCGACGCGCGAGCAGCGCCAGGGACTCCGCGGGGTCGGGCCGGCCGGGCGGCGCCGCGTCCGGCCACCCGAGGGCCTCGACGGCGCGGGCTGCGACCGGGCGAGGCAGCCATCCGTCCGCCGGATCCTGCTCGACCCCATCGACACCGATCTGCGCCACCAGCGCCCGCACACCCTCCGTCACGGTCTCCACCGTCGTCGAACCAGCCGTCACCGAATCACCCGTCACCGAATCGGGCGGTGCGGCGTCGATCAGCCCTGTGTCATCGAGGTGCGCGAGAAGAGCCAGTCGACGCACCGGACTCAACGACTCGCACAGCGACGCCAGCGGTGAGGGGTCGCGCAGGGCGTCGCCGACCACTCCCCCCATCGACGGGTCGAGGCGCGGCTGCACCAGGCCGAAGCGCTGTGCGAGCTCGAACTCCACATGCTCCGCCCGGAACGGCGGTCGTCGCGTCTGCCAATCCCCCGGAACCCGCTCATCCTCGTCAGCAGGGCCCGCATCGACGACGGTGACCCGCGGATCGCCCATACGGGTCTCGAACGGACCGGTGATCGTCACGTCGACCGACTCGGCGACGCCGGGGATCGACACCTGCTGCGTGCGACATCGCCAGGGCAGGAGATCGATGAGGGGTGGCGGGTCGGCTTCCTCCTCGCTCTCCGGGACGTCGGGTTCGCGCCCGAGACTGAGGCGGTACGCCTCCACGACCCAGTAGGAGGGGGCGTCGCGTGGCACGCGGATGACTCGGGTGAGTTCAGGACGATCGGCGACAGACAACCCGACGTGAAGTGCCCACGTCACGTGCACATGCTCAGAGAGGTTCATCCGCGCAACGCTAGAGCGCCACCGACTGCACTCCCCGCCCCGGAAGCACAAGGTGTCGACAACTCGTCGAACACGGAGGCTGTGCAGGAGAGCCGCAACGACGAGCAGCCGCGCGGCCGCACGCGATCTACCGTTCGGCGAGCAGTTCGACGAGACGCGCCGCCTCGCCCTCCGGCATCCGGTACCCATGCTCCGTTGCCGGGTAGATGCCAGCGCGCACCTCGGCCGTATACGCCTCGACACCCGTGATCGCGGCGGCGCGCAGATCGGCGTAGCGCTTCACGAACTTGGCGGCCCCGCCGTCGTAGAGACCGAGCAGGTCGTGGAAGACGAGTACCTGCCCATCGGCATCCGCACCGGCGCCGATGCCGATCACCGGGATGTCGAGCCGCGGCACGAGGGCGGCGGTCACCTCGGAGGGCACCGCCTCGACCACGAGCATCGAGCACCCGGCCGCCTGCAGCGCGAGGGCGTCGTCGATCACGGTCAGCGCGGTCTCGGCGGTGCGCCCCTGAGCACGGTATCCACCGAGCGCGGTGGCGGTCTGCGGCGTGAGCCCGACATGTCCGACGACCGGGATCCCCGCCTGCACGAGCGCACGCGCCCGGTCGACGGTCGTGCCGCCACGTTCGATCTTGACGAGGTCGCAGCCGGCCTCTTTGACGAAGCGCTGCGCGGTCGCGATGGCGATCTCGTCGGAGGCCTCGTACGATCCGAACGGCAGATCGCCGACGAGCAGCGGAGTAGTGAGTCCGCGCCGCACAGCCGCGGTCAGCATGAGCATCTCGTCGACCGTGACCGGCACCGTGCTGTCGTAGCCGAGCACGGTCATCGCCGCGGAGTCGCCCACGAGCACGATATCGACGCCGGCGGCCTCGACGATCTGCGCACTCGGGTGGTCGTAGGCGGTGACCATGACGATGGGTTCACGAGCCGACCTCTTCGCGGCGAGGGTCGCGAGGGTGACGCGGGGGCGGGGATCGGCGTGAGCACTCATGCGCGAGTCTCCGTATCGGTGGGATTCGTGTCGATGGATTCCGCGGCATCGGCGACGCGCAGGACGTGGTTGTCGATCAGACGGGCAGCGCCCACGTGCGCGGCGACCGCGAGAAGGGCGTCACGGTCGACACGAGCGAGGGGGCGGAGCGTCTCGGCGTCTCGGAGTTCGAGGTACTCGGGGTCGATCTCCGCCTCGCCGAGCACGTCGCGCGCGGCGGAGAGGATGCTGCCCGCGTCGCGGTCACCCGCCTCGAGTATCGCGAGCCCGGCGTCGAGGGCGCGGTTCAGCGCCACCGCCTGTGCACGAGCGGCGGAGTCGAGGTAGACGTTCCGCGAGCTCATGGCGAGTCCGTCCGCCTCCCGCACGATGGGACACGCCACGATCCGCACATCGAGATCGAGGTCGCGCACGACGCGACGCACGACGAGCACCTGCTGCGCATCCTTCTGCCCGAAATAGGCGGTGTCGGGACGGACGATGCCGAACAGCTTCGTGACGACCGTGGCGACGCCGTCGAAGTGGTGCGCCCCGCGGGTCGCGCCGTCGAGAACATCGGTGAGGCCCGACACGTGGATGTTCGTCGCGAAGCCGTCGGGGTAGATCTCGGGCGGGGAGGGGGCGAAGAGGATGTCGACGCCCTCGGCTTCGGCGAGCGCGGCATCGCGCGCCTCGTCGCGCGGGTAGGCGCTGAGGTCTTCGTTCGGGCCGAACTGGGTCGGATTGACGAAGAGCGAGACCACGACGAGGTCGGAGCCCTCGCGCGCGGCGCGCATGAGGGACAGGTGACCCTCATGGAAGGCGCCCATCGTGGGCACGAGGCCCACCGTCTTGCTCTCGGCTCTGGCGTCGCGGATCGCGGCCCTGACCTCGGGGATCGTGCGGAGGATTCTCATGCGGATGCCTCCTCGGTTTTCGTGATGGGGGTGCTGGCAGCAGGGCGCGCGGCGATCACACGCGTGGCTGCAGCGAGCGCGTCGAACAGATTGGAGAGGTCGAGCTCTTCGGCGGCAGCGCGTTGGCGCGCGACCGTCGCCTCGTCGCCGCGGGCGATGGGCCCGGTCAGGACAGGTGCGGCGCCGTTCGTCGCCCAGTTCTCGACCGTCTGGTGCACCAGCGGGGCCAGGAGCGCCCGTGCTTCATCGCGGGGGATGCCCGCCGCCGAGGCCAGGCCTTCCGCGGAGTCGAGCACGGTGAGGACGAAGTTCGAAGCGAACGATGCCGCCGCGTGGTAGCTCGCGCGGTGCGCGTCATCGACCTCGAAGGGACGCGCACCGAGGGCGACGGCGAGCTGTTCCCCGATATGACGCGCTTCGGATGTGCGGCCGGCGATCGCGGCGCCGATGCCGCGGAACACCTCGGGCCCCTCCGCGCCGGTGAAGGTCTGCAGCGGATGGAGGCTGAAGTCCACATCCGTGAGCGCAGTTGCGCCGGAGACGTGCCCGAGGAAGCCCGCGTGGGGCCGTGCGTCGACGGCGGCCCCGGTGATCGCCGCGTCCGGGACGCACAGCAGGACGATGTCCGCATCCGGGATCCGTTCGTCGCGTCCGACCGGCCCGAGCACCTCGATCTCGGCGGACCGCAGGGCCCGCGCGAGTACGCGTCCGAGACGGCCGGCACCGACGATGGCGATGGTCGTTCCTGGCGCAAGAGAGAAGGATGTCTGCATGTCGATTCCCGGAGCCGGTTGACGAGGTCCGGGTGCCAGAAGTATCTGCCTCGCGCGGCGTCCGATCCAAATCCTGGAGCAGAATGCCAACATAGATGTATGCAGGTGTTGTCTGTTTGCGCGAGGAATAGGTCGGTGAATTGACATTGCGTCATTCGGCACGAGCGGCGAACCCCTGGGGCGCATCTGCACACCCCAGGGGTTTCATCCGCCTCGGTGTTCAGTCCCGAGGCCAGACCGCGACAATCACCGCCCCGAGAACCGCCAGCCCCGCCGCGCCGAGGAAGAGCCAGGAGAAGCCGCCCGTGAGGGCGACTGCGGCCGATGCCCCATCTGCCGCAAGCCCTGCGGTGCGCAATCCGGCGACCGTTCCGAGCACGGCGAGCCCCACTGCTCCACCGATCTGCTGACTCGTGTTGATCAGGCCACCCGCGAGTCCGGCCTCTCCGCCGTCGACACCGTCGACGGCGAGCTGGGTCGTCGCCACCACGGCGCCACCGAGTCCGATGCCGATCAGGAGCGTCGGTCCGAGCAGCTGCGCGAGGAACATCGCGTTGGACGGAGCAGCCGCGAGCCAGACGAGGCCTCCCGCGAGGACGAGCAGAGCCCCGATCAGCACCGGTCGCGTGCCGACGCGACCGATCACGGCGGGAGCGACGCCCGCGACGAGCACGAGCACGCCGGCGAGAGGCAGCTGCGACAACCCCGCGGCGAGAGCGTCGTAGCCGAGCACGGCCTGCATGTAGACGGAGAGGGCGAAGAAGAGCGCGACCATCGCTGCACCCCCGAGCAGCATCACGATGTTGCCGAGCGCGAGGTTGCGGTTGCGGAACACCGACAGCGGAATGAGAGGCTCCGAGCTGCGGCGCTCGATCACGACGAAGCCGGCGCCGAGCAGGAGCGTCGCCGCGAACAGCACCAGGGGCAGCGGGTGCAGGAATCCGAGCTGTTCGACCGCGCTGAGGCCCCCGACGAGAGCGACCAGCGCAGCCGTGACCGTGACGGCACCTGCAGCGTCCAGACGGCCGGGGATGCGGACGCCGTCGCGCGTGACGAGCAGCGGGATGGCGATCAAGACGAGTGCGCCCACCGGCACGTTGACGAAGAACACCGACTGCCAGCCGAGAGTCGCGGTGAGCACTCCACCGAGCAGGACGCCGGCCGCCGAGCCGATTCCGGCGACGGCGCCCCATACACCCAGCGCCTTGGTACGCTCCCGGTCGTCCGGGAACAGGTGGGTGAGCAGCGCCAGAGCCGCCGGGGCGAGGAGCGCTGCGGAGGCGCCCTGCAGGGCGCGGGCGCCGAGGAGCATCTCGCTCGAGACGGAGAGCCCGGCGAGCGCGGATGCCACGACGAAGCCGGCCGTCCCGATCAGGAAGACACGGCGGTGCCCGTAGCGGTCGGCCAGGCGTCCGCCCAGAAGGAGGAGTCCGCCGAAAGCCAGCACATAGGCGGTGATCACCCAGGCGAGAGCGGTGGTTTCCATTCCGAGCTGGTCGCCGAGGACGGGGAGGGCGATGTTCACGATCGAGGCGTCGAGCACGACGAGGAACTGCGCGAGGGCGAGGACGCTGAGGGCGAGCCAGCGACGCGTGCTGCGCGGTTGCGCGCCAGAGCCGGCCGCGGTGGTCGTGGGGGTGAGAGTGGTCATGAGGTGCTCCTGTTCTTGTTCAGGGTTCGTGTCTGGATCTCGGCGTAGAGAGTGATTACTCACTCACTCTTGAGGGCATGCGAAGAAGGGCCCACTCCGGGGAGGGATCAGCCGGGGTGCGTGATCCCCTTCGTGAGTAGGGCGACCCATTCCCCGGGGCGCCCGTCGAGCTGGGTGGTGACGATCAGGTGGCAGAGCTGCCCATAGGCGATGAACCGCTGCACATCATCGTCGTCTGCTCGCGAACGAGTCTTCGCGAATGTCGTGACGCGCTCGAGCCCGGCTCGAAGCGCCTCGCCGATCGCGGGGATCTCGGCCACCGACTGCGCGTGCACCTGCAGCATGAGCAGCGTCCGGTCGGAGATGAGGTGCGCGTACGCATCCCCCATCGCGTCGAGGACCCCCTCGGGCGACGCATTACTCGCTGCGTCCGCCCCCTCTTCCAGGGCGGCGACGATCGCGTCGAAGCACGCTTCCAGCGCGACGACGAACAGTGCCTCCTTGCCGGAGTACAGCTTGAAGACGTAAGCCGGCGAGATCTTGGCCTCGCGCGCGACGTCGGCGACGGTGGTGCCGTGATACCCGCCGCGTGCGAACGCCGCCAGCGCCGCCGCGGCCACGAGGGGCTTGCGGGCGTCTGCCGTGGAGAGGATCGAACTGCGCGTGGTGGACATATGAGTGACTGTACACTCACTCTCCCTGGCGGGCAAGCGCTGAGAGCTCAGGCGCGAAAACGGCGTCGCCCCTCCCCGCGCCGACCGTCACGAACAGAAGTCGTCGGCGAAACGCTCGAACTCCTCGCGACTCACGATCGGGTCGTCGGACGAATCCCAGATGTCGGATGCGAACATCCCGATGGGCGTGAACACCTCGCCGGGCTGCACGTCCGCCAGCTCACTCGCTCCGAACTGGCCCGAGACCGCGTTCTCTCCGTCGTCTCCGTAGGCCGTCAAGAGGAAGAGCACATCCGAGCCGAGGGTTCTCTCCCGAAACGGCATGGCGAGTTCGGCATCCCCCACGATCGGCGCGGGCATCGGGTATTCCCTGGCCTTGACGTTTTGCCACCCGTTGTCGTCGGGCTGAGATCCGAGCTCGGAGTCCGGAGGGAACGAGTTGATGGCCTGCAGGTTGAGAAGATCGACAGACCCGTGACAGAGGCGCACGAGCACTTCGAGGGAGCCATCCTCCTGCCGGAGCAGACCGAGAGTTCCGGTTGCGCCCGGGGTGCACGCCGTGAGCGCAAGCAGTGGCGTGACGAGCAGCACCGCAGCGACGTGCCGAGTTTTCATGAAGGCACATTATCCGCCTGCACACGCGACGACCGCGAACGTATCTCAAACGTGATGGCGGGATCCGCGAGGCCTACAGCACCGAGTCGAGCAGCCCGGGAAAGAGCGCGTCGAGGTCGTCGCGTCGCAGCGTCAGCATCCGCCGGCGTCCGTTCGGCTCGTTGCGGATGACGCCGGCTTCGCGCAGCACCTTCATGAAGTGCGACTTGGTCGACTTCGGGAGATTCGGGTCGGTGGCATGGCAGGCGGCCATGTCGAGGGGGCCGTCGGCCAGCTGGCGCGTGATCGCGAGGCGCTCGGGGTCGCTGAGCGCGAAGAGCACGTCGGTGAGCTGGATCTCGGAGCGCTCCGGATGGGGAAGATCGCCAGGCATAGTTCGAGAATAGTTGAACAATCGACGGATGGCGAGTACGCTCCGATAGTTCGATGATTCTCGAACCTTACGAGGAGACGCCATGACCACGACCGAGCCGATCGTCGCCGTCCCGCAGCCGACCGCACCGCCTCGGCCGCGGACGCGGTTCGGATTCGTCCTGGCGATCGTCGCGCAGATCCTGATGATGGTCGGTGCGAGCGCTCCCTCGCCGTTCTACCCGGTGCTCGCGCAGGAGATCGGCTTCGACGCGATCGTCATCAGCGCCGTGTTCGCCGTCTACGCGGTGGCGCTGCTGCTCACCCTGCTCACCGCCGGCTCCCTCTCGGATCATGTCGGTCGTCGACCGGTCGCGATCGTGGGGTTCCTGCTCCTCGCCGGAAGCATGTTCCTGTTCTGGCATGCGGACGCTGTGGCCATGCTGTTCCTGGCCCGCATCCTGCAAGGCATCGCGAGCGGTCTGCTCATCTCGGCGCTGTCCGCCACGGTCCTCGACTTCGCCCCCGGTGGACGGGCCGGGATCGCCGCCCTGTGGAACGCGCTCAGCCCGGGGATCGGCCTCGCGCTCGGCGCACTCGCCTCGGGGGTGATGCTCGACGTCAGCGGCGAGGCCCTGCTCGACGTGTTCGCTCCACTAAGTTCGGCCTACATCGTGCTCGCCGCCCTGTTCTTCCTCGTCCCGGAGACCGCGCCCCGCACGCCAGGAGTGTGGGCATCGCTGAGCTTCCGCCTGTCGATCCCGTCCGCGATCCGGGCCGACTTCTGGCGGGGCGCTCCGGCCGTGATCGCAGGGTGGGCGACGGGCGGACTGTTCCTGTCGCTGGGGGCGAACATCGTGCGGAGCGAACTCGGCGGCGAGGCCCACGTCTGGCAGGGCCTCGGCGTCGTTCTGCTCGCCGGGGTCGGGGCCGTGACGGCGTTCACGCTCCGGAAGATCGCGGCCCGGTCGATGGTGCTGTTCGGCACATCGGCCCTGGCGGTCGGAACCCTGCTGTCCCTGATCGCGCTCGGCCTCGGATCGCTGCCGTTCTACCTCGTCGCGGCCGCTGTGACGGGCATGGGATTCGGCACGGCGTTCTCCGGCGTCGTGGCGTCGCTGGCACCGCGGATCCCGGCGACGCAGCGCGCCGACACGTTCGCCGTGATCTACCTGCTGGCGTACCTCGCGTTCGGGGTGCCGGCCGTGATCGCCGGCTCGCTGGTCGGGATCGTCGGCCTCGAAACGGTGTGCGTGGGGTACGGGATCGTCGTGATCGCACTGGCCGGGATCGCCTTCGCGCTGCGTATGCGCCGCGCGGCATAGAGGCTCGGGCGCCGCTCAGCGCACGACGAGCTCGGGGGCGATCAGTGCGTGTGCCGACCCCGCCTGCAGGGTGCGCGGGGCGACGATCTCGCCCGTCGGCCCCATCAGGAGTTCGAGGACCGCCGTCGCCACATCCTCCGGACGCTGCTCGACACTCGAGAAGCCCAGCGCCTCGGCGGTCGGCGTGTTGTCGAAGCCGATCACCGGCAGCGAGAGCCCCGCGGCGGCGACCGCCAGCAGCGCGCCCACGGCGAGCGAGTCGCTGGCGCACACCAGGGCATCCGGTGCCGGCCCCGCGGCGAGCGCCGCATCGACGACGGTGCGGGCGAACGGAACCCCCTCCTCCGCCGTCAACCGCGCGCCCTGGACTCCGGCCGCGGCCATCGCCTCGCGCCAGCCGCGCTCCCGGTCGTCACCCGTGCCCGATCCCGTCGGCCATCCGAGGAACGCGACGCTGCTGCCGCGGGTCAGCGCGTGCTCGGTCGCGGCGCGCGTTCCCGCGGCGCCGTCGACATCGACCCAGAGGTGGCGCGGGTCGGCGATGTCGTCCTCCCCCCACGGCCGACCGAACGAGATGAAAGGCAGCCCGTCCTGATCCAGGCTGCGCACGCGCGGATCGTCGCGCGAGGTGCCGGTGATGATCGCAGCGTCGATCTCCGACCCCTCCCAGAGCTCCGACAGTCTCTGGATCTCTTCTTCCCGCGTGCGTGCGGCATAGACGAGCATCCGCATCCCCCGCTCGCTCGCGCGCTCGGTGATCGCGTGCACGAAGCGGTCGAGGACGACGCCGGAGATCCCGCCGAGGTACGGATCGAGGCGGATGCCGATCGTCGAGCTGCGCCGCAACCGCAGCTGTCGCGCGGCCGCGTGACGTCGATAGCCGAGCTCGTGGATCGCCGCGATGACACGCTCTCTGGTCGCCGGGCGGACGATGTCCGGAGTGTTGAGCACGTTCGAGACCGTCTGCCGGGAGACGCCCGCGCGCTCGGCGACGTCTTCGACGGTCGGCGCCTTCGCCATCGCACCTCCTCGTTCACGCCCGGGTTGACACTTCCCGCGACTCCCGCTTAGCCTATTCCACGCAGAGTTTGATCGTTCAAATTTCTGCGACGAACCCGCACGGTCCTCCCGAGGCCGTCGCCCGCAGTGACTCATCAAAGGAGAGAGACCATGACACGGCACACCACTCGCGCAGTCTTCGGTACCGGGGCGGTGCTGCTCACCAGCGCGCTCGTGCTCACCGGCTGCGGCTCCGGTTTCGCCGGAGACGACCAGAAGGCGGACGACGAGGGGCTCACCTCTTCCGACGACGCGCTCACCGTCCTGATCGGCTCGTCCGGTGACGCCGAGACATCCGCTGTGCAGTCCGCCGTCGACGCCTGGTCGGCCGAATCCGGCATCAAGGCGAAGGTGCAGACCGCGACCAACCTCGACCAGGAGCTGTCGCAGGGCTTCGCCGCCGGCGACCCGGCCGACCTGTTCTACCTCTCCGCCGACCAGGCCTCGGGCTACGCGGCCAACGGATCGCTCAAGGCCTACGGCGACGAACTCGCCAACAAGGACGACTTCTACCCGTCGCTCGTCGAGAACTTCACGGTCGACGGCACGTTCTACTGCGCGCCCAAGGACTTCTCCACCCTGTCGCTCATCATCAACACGCAGATGTGGACCGACGCCGGTCTCACCGACGCCGACCTCCCGAAGACCTGGGACGACCTCGCCGCGGTGGCGCAGAAGCTCACGACCGCGGATCACGTCGGTCTCGCCTTCGGCGCCGAGTACCAGCGCGTGGGTGTCTTCATGGCACAGGCGGGCGGCGGTCTCGTCGACGACGGCACGGTCATCGCCGACGATGCCGCCAACGTCGAGGCCCTGGACTACGTGAAGTCGCACCTCGTCGACGGCACGTTCGCGTACGCCAAGGATGTCGGGGCCGGATGGGGCGGCGAAGCGCTCGGCAAGCAGTCCGCCGCCATGGTGATCGAGGGCAACTGGATCACCGGAGCGCTCTCGAACGACTACAGCAGCCTGCAGTACACGGTCGCCGAGCTTCCCGAGGGCGCCGGCGACAAGGGCACGCTGCAGTTCACGAACTGCTGGGGCATGGCTGCCGACAGCCCGAACCAGCAGGCCGCCCTCGACCTGGTCGAGTACCTGACGAGCGCCGACAGCCAGCTCGCCTTCTCGAAGGCATTCGGTCCGATGCCGTCCATCAAGTCCGCCGCCGCGCCCTGGACCTCGGCGAACCCCGAGCTGGAGCCGTTCCTCGCGGGCGCGGAGTACGCGCAGTTCCCGCCGAACCAGGCCGGGACCGCCGACGTCATCGCCGACTTCAACTCGCAGCTCGAGTCGCTGAAGACGTCCGACCCGAAGACGATCCTCGACTCCGTCCAGTCGAACCTCGAAGCGGTCGTCAAGTAGCCATGGCGATCAAGGCAGCGCCTCGCCGCGGCAGGGCCTCCGGGCTCCGCCGCGGCGAGGCGGCAGCCGGATGGCTGTTCACGGCGCCGGTGATCGTGATCCTCGGCGTCTTCCTCCTCATCCCCGTCCTCATGGCGCTCTGGGTGAGCGTCTCGGACTGGGGCGGTCGCGGCAGCCCCCTCTCCGGCTCGGTCTCGTTCGTCGGCGCCGACAACTTCGCCGCCGTCCTCACCGACGGCGGTCTCGCGACCAAGGATTTCGGCACGTCGCTGCGCAACAACGCCTGGTACGTGCTGCTCGTCGTCCCGCTGCAGACCGCGCTCGCACTGTTCCTCGCGATCCTCGTGAACCGCGCCATGCTCCGTGGCCGGAGATTCTTCCGCACCGCCTATTACTTCCCCTCCGTGACCAGCACCGTCGCGATCACCGTGCTGTGGATGTTCCTGTTCACCTCGAGCGGAGCCGTCAACGATGTGCTCTCCTGGTTCGGCATCAACGGCCCCAACTGGTTCAACGATCCACGCGGCATCCTGCATCTGGCGCTCGGCACGGTCGGCGTCGATGCCGGCCCCGCGGCCCTCACCCAGGGCGGCACGCTCGGAGTGTCGTGGTGGGAATGGCTCGCCGGCCCCTCTGTCGCGATGAGCGCGTACATCCTGATGGCCATCTTCACGACCTCCGGAACGTTCATGCTCATCTTCCTCGCCGGTCTTCAGAACCTCGGCGCCGACGTCGACGAGGCCGCCATGATGGACGGCGCGAACGGCTGGCAGCGGTTCTGGCGCATCACGTTGCCCCAGCTGCGCCCGACCCTGTTCACCGTGCTCACCCTCGGCCTCATCGGCTGCTGGCAGGTGTTCGACCAGATCTACACGGGCACCAGGGGAGCACCGAGCAAGACCACGCTCACCCCGGCCTACCTCTCGTACCAGACCGCGTTCCAGAACCAGGAGTGGGGGCAGGGAGCGGCTATCGCGTTCATCCTGTTCGTCATCATCGTGATCTTCACGCTCCTGCAGCGATGGGTGCTGCGTGATCGGCCGGTCTCGAAGCGTCGCATCCGCGCGTACGCGTCCTCGTCCTCGTACGCGTCATCGTCCTCGTCGAAGGGAGCCTCGTCATGAGGCGGCTCTCGTCGAAGCAGCTGACCTGGCAGATCGCGCTCTACGCGCTGCTGATCATCCTCGCGGTCATCTACATCTATCCCTTCCTGATCCAGGTCGCGACGAGCTTCAAGACCGATGAGGATGCCGCGTCCAGTGGGATCACGCTCATCCCCGACGTGTGGACGTTCGCCGCGTACGAGCGCCTGTTCCGCAACTCCGACTTCCCCTCGTGGTTCGTGAACAGCGCGATCGTGACGATCTTCGTCACGGCTGGGCGCGTGTTCTTCAACTCGCTCGCCGGGTACGCACTGGCTCGACTCCGCTTCCGCGGGCGGGGTGTCATCTTCGCCGCGCTGGTCGCCGTGATGTCGGTGCCGACCGTCGTGCTGCTGATCCCCAAGTTCCTCGTGATCAACCAGCTCGGCATCTTCAACTCGTATGCCGGGATGATCCTGCCGCTGCTCGTCGACGCGGCAGGGGTGTTCATCATGAAGAACTTCTTCGAGTCGATCCCCGAGTCGGTCGAGGAGCAGGCCCGCATCGACGGTGCCGGCACGTTCCGGCTGTTCTGGTCGGTGGTGCTGCCGATGGCGACGCCGGCGCTCGTGACGATTGTGATCCTGTCGTTCCAGGGCTCCTGGAACGAGCTCAGCCACTTCATCGTGTCCACCAACGACCCCGCCCTGACGACCCTGACCAAGGGCGTCGCATCCCTGGCCAGCGGCGGACTCAGCCAGGGCACCCAGTACCCGCTCAAGCTGGCGGCCGCACTCATCATGACGATCCCCGTCGCCGTGATGTTCTTCGTCTTCCAGCGCCGCATCATGAACTCCACAGAAGGAGCCGTCAAGGAATGACCCCCACCCCGCCCCTCCAGCCGCTGCTGGACGACGCCGTGATCATGCTCGAGGCACCGACCCAGGCATGGTCCGACGATGTCGGCCGCATGGGCACCGCTCCGATCCACGGCATCTACCACGGCGACGTGCGACACATCCGGAGCATCGAGACCACGGTCGACGGCACCGCGCTCGAATCCATCGGATGCACGTCGCCGGTGCCGCAGCAGGCGCTCCTGACGGATCTGCTCCGCGGGCTCGACGACGAATCGGCCGATCCGAAGGTGCGGATGGATCGCGACCGGCGGGTCGCCGCCGGTGCCTTCTCCGAGCGGATCACGGTCGCGTCGCACCTCGGCACCCCGGTTCCGATGACCCTCACCGTGCGCATGGTCCCGGACTTCGCGCCGATGCAGCAGGTCAAGGCCGGGCTCGCCGCCGATGCGGCCTGGACCTGGGACGGATCCGTCTGCCGTGCGGGAGAGGCGTCGTTCGCGCTCACCGCCCCCGAGGCCACGGTGGCCGAGGACGGAGACACCTTGGTGCTGCGGTGGGACGTGGTGGTTCCGCCGCGCGGCTCTGCCGCCGTGGTCTGGTCGGTTGACCTCGACGACCCCTCCCTCGTCGTCACCGCCGCGCTGCCGTCGCGCGCGCCGCAGCCGACCGTTCCCACCGACTCGCGCGCGGCGCGCTGGATGGAGCAGGCAACCGCGGATCTCTCCGCGCTCCGCCTCGCCCTGCCCGCGCACCCGGAGGACGCGTTCTACGCCGCCGGAGCGCCCTGGTTCTTCACGCTGTTCGGACGGGACTCGCTCTGGGCCGCACGGCTCGCGCTCGCGATCGACCCCGACATGGCGGCCTCCACCCTGCGCGTGCTGGCGCGCCTGCAGGGCACCGCGCACGATGCGTCGACGGCCGAGGCTCCGGGCAAGATCGCGCACGAGCTGCGGAGCGGCGCCCTCTCGCTGCCCAACGAGGGCGTGCATCTGCCGCCGCTGTACTACGGCACCGTCGACGCGACTCCGCTCTGGGTCTGCCTGCTCGCCGACGCCCATGCCGAGGGGATGTCCGAGCGCGAGGTGCGGGCATTGCTCCCGGCTCTTCGGGCGGCGCTCACCTGGATGACGGTGCACGGCGACGCGTCGGGCAGCGGCTTCATCGACTATGCGGACGAGTCGGGCCACGGCCTCGCGAACCAGGGGTGGAAGGACTCTGGCGACTCGATCCAGTGGCGCGACGGGCGCCTGGCCGAGGGCCCCATCGCCCTGAGCGAGGTGCAGGGCTACGCCTACGAAGCCGCCATCCGTGGTGCCGACCTGCTCGACACGTTCGGTGAACCCGGCGCGGCCGAGCTCAGGACGTGGGCCGCAGATCTACGCGAACGCTTCCGCGCCGCCTACTGGGTGACCACGCCCGAGGGCCGCTACCCGGCCATCGCCCTCGACGCGCACGGCGCCCCCGTCGACACCCTCACGAGCAACATCGGACACCTGATCGGCACCGGCATCCTCGACCCGGAGGAGGAACAGGCCTGTGCGGCACTGCTGACCGCACCGAGCATGTCGAGCGGCTACGGCATCCGCACGATGTCGACCGGAGCCGCCGGCTACTGGCCGCTGAGCTATCACGGCGGCAGCGTCTGGGCACATGACACCGCGATCGCCGTGCACGGCATGATGCGCGCCGGGCTCGACACCGACGCGCGGATGGTCGCCGAGCAGCTGCTCGACCTCGCGGAGGGCTTCGAGTACCGCGTTCCCGAGCTGCACGCGGGCGATGCCCTCGTTCCCGGTGGCGCGCCCCTTCCCTATCCCGCGGCCTGCCGCCCGCAGGCATGGTCGGCCGCAGCCGCGGTGGTCGTCGCGCAGGCTCTGGGCTGAAGCGGGTCGATCGGCTGAGCGTTCGGCGGTTGGGCGGCCGGCGGGGGTTCGGCCTCAGCCGATCGTCCGGCCGTCCTTCCAGACGGTGCGCACGAGCGGCACTCCCGGACGGTAGGCGAGGTGGATGCGCGTCGGTGCGTCCAGCATCACGAGGTCGGCCCTGGCACCGGGCGCGATCACGCCGATGTCGTCCCGACGCAGCGCCTTCGCGCCGCCGGCGGTCGCCGCCCACACGGCTTCGGCCGGGGTCATTCCCATGTCGCGCACGGCGACCGCGATGCAGAACGGCATCGATGAGGTGAAGCTCGAGCCCGGGTTCGTGTCGCACGCCAGCGCCACGGTCACTCCCGCGTCGATCAGACGGCGCGCGTCCGGATACGGCTGCCGCGTCGAGAACTCGACTCCCGGCAGCAGCGTGAGCACGGTGTCGGATCCGGCGAGGGCATCGATGTCGGCATCCGTCAGGTACGTGCCGTGGTCGATGGATGCCGCGCCGAGCTCGACGGCCAGCCGCACGCCCTCGCCCGGGCCGAGCTGGCTCGCGTGCACGCGGGGCGCGAGTCCGCGCGCGATGCCCGCCTCCAGCACGCGCCGCGACTGCGCCACCGTGAACGCACCGGTCTCGCAGAAGACGTCGATCCACTTCGCGTGCGCAGCGCAGGCGTCGAGCATGGGGCCCGTGACCAGATCGACGTACGCGTCGGCGCGGTCGGCGTACTCCGCCGGGACGACGTGCGCCCCGAGGAATGTCACCTCGGGCGTCACCTCGGCGGCCAGGCGCACCAGGCGCTCCTCGTCGGCGACGCTCAGCCCGTATCCGCTCTTGATCTCGACCGTCGTGGTGCCCTGTGCGAGCATCTCGTCGAGGAAGCCCCGCAGACGTGCGCGCAGCTCGTCATCGCTCGCGGCGCGGGTGGCGGCGACGGTGGAGCGGATGCCGCCGGCGGCGTACTTCTGCCCCGCCATGCGCGCCTCGAACTCGGAGGCACGATCGCCCCCGAAGACGAGGTGGCTGTGGCTGTCGACGAATCCGGGGATCATCGCACGCTCCCCGGCGTCCACGACCTCATCGGCTTCCGGCGCCTCTGCGGCGGCACCGACCCAGGCGATCCGCTCGCCCTCGATCAGCACGGCGGCATCGGTGAGGGTGCCGGTGATGTCGTCGCCGGTGGCGACGTTCGTGGTCAGTTCCGCGATGTTCGTGATGAGCGTTGCCATGTCCTGAGCCTGTCAGAGCATCGGGACCTTGAGGCCGCGCTCGCGGGCGACCTCGCGGGCGTGCTCATAGCCGGCGTCGACGTGACGCATCACGCCGGTACCCGGGTCGTTCGTCAGCACGCGCTCCAGCTTCTCGGCCGCGAGTTCCGTGCCGTCGGCGACGGTGACCTGACCGGCGTGGATGGAACGGCCGATGCCGACACCGCCACCGTGGTGCAGCGACACCCACGACGCGCCGGAGGCCGTGTTGAGCAGGGCGTTCAGCAGCGGCCAGTCGGCGATCGCGTCGGAGCCGTCCTTCATCGCCTCGGTCTCGCGGTACGGCGATGCCACCGAGCCGGAGTCGAGGTGGTCGCGACCGATCACGATCGGAGCTGACAGCTCGCCCGACGCAACCATCTCGTTGAACTTGAGTCCGGCGAGGTGGCGCTCCTTGTAGCCGAGCCAGCAGATGCGGGCGGGCAGCCCCTCGAAGTGCACCTTCTCGCCGGCCTTCTCGAGCCAGCGGTGCAGGGCGGCATCTTCGGGGAAGAGCTCGGCGATCGCGCGGTCGGTCTTGTAGATGTCTTCCGGGTCGCCGGAGAGCGCTGCCCAGCGGAACGGTCCGCGTCCTTCCTCGAACTGCGGGCGGATGTACGCCGGCACGAATCCGGGGAACTCGAACGCGCGGGCGAAACCGCCCAGCTGCGCTTCGGCACGGATCGAGTTGCCGTAGTCGAACACCGCGGCCCCCGCATCCTGGAACGCCACCATCGCCTCGACGTGAGCGGCCATCGACGCACGCGAGCGGCGGGTGAACTCCTCGGGGTCGCGCTCGGCTTCCGCCTTCCAGTCCACCACGGCGATGCCGAGCGGGAGGTAGGCGAGCGGGTCGTGGGCGCTGGTCTGGTCGGTCACGATGTCGATCGGCACACCGCGACGCCGCAGCTCGGGGAACACCTCGGCCGCGTTGCCGACCACGCCGACCGAGAGGGCCTCCCCTGCATCCTTGGCGGCGAGCACTCGGGCGACGGCCGCATCGAGGTCGGTCGTGTACTCGTCGAGGTAGCCGTGCTCCACGCGACGGACGAGACGCGACTCGTCGACGTCGACGATCAGCACCACCCCGTCGTTCATGGTCACCGCCAGCGGCTGGGCACCGCCCATCCCGCCGGCTCCGCCCGTGAGGGTGAGCGTGCCACGGAGCGAGTCGCGGCCGAGCGAGCGGGCGACGGCGGCGAACGTCTCGTAGGTGCCCTGCAGGATGCCCTGCGTGCCGATGTAGATCCAGGATCCGGCGGTCATCTGCCCGTACATGATGAGGCCGAGCTCTTCGAGCTTGCGGAACTCCGGCCAGGTCGCCCAGTCGCCGACCAGGTTCGAGTTGGCGATGAGTACGCGCGGTGCCCACTCGTGCGTGCGGAAGACGCCGACCGGCTTGCCCGACTGCACCAGCAAGGTCTCGTCGGGCTCGAGCTCGTCGAGGGTGCGCACGATCGCGTCGTATGCGTCCCAGCTGCGGGCGGCCTTGCCGGTGCCGCCGTAGACCACCAGGTCTTCGGGGTGCTCGGCCACCTCGGGGTCGAGGTTGTTCATCAGCATGCGCTTGGCGGCTTCCGCGCCCCAGCTCTTCGCGGTGCGCTGGTTGCCCCGGGCGGCCCGGACGACGCGGGGTCCCGAGACCGGAGCGTCGGATGCGGAGGTGTCGGATGCGGTGGTGTCGGATGCGGTGGACTCAGCCATGAGCGTGCTCCTTTGCGATGCGGGCGACGTCGCCCGACTGGACGAGGGCGGTGACGGCTTCCATCTCCGGCGAGAGGAAGCGGTCGGGTCCGGGGCCGTCGGCCACGGTGCGGACCAGGTCGCGCGCGGCTCCGGTCGCGGGTCCGGCCTGCAGCGGGGCGCGCAGGTCGAGGGCGCGGGCGCCGGTGAGGATCTCGATCGCGAGCACGCGGCCGAGGCCGTCGATCGCCCGGCGCAGTTTGCGGGCGGCCGCCCATCCCATCGAGACGTGATCCTCCTGCATGGCCGAGGAGGGGATCGAGTCGACGGATGCCGGCACCGCGAGGCGCTTGAGCTCGGAGACGATCCCCGCTGCCGCGTACTGCGCGATCATGAGGCCGGAGTCGACTCCGACCTCGTCTGCGAGGAAGGGAGGAAGCCCGTGGCTGCGGGCCGGATCCAGCGCGCGATCCGTGCGACGCTCGGAGACCGAGGCGACGTCGGCGACCGAGATCGCGAGGAAGTCGAGCACAGCCGCGACCGGAGCACCGTGGAAGTTGCCGTTCGACTCGATGCGTCCGTCGAGGGTGATGACGGGGTTGTCGATGACACTGGCGAGCTCGCGTCCGGCGATCAGCGTCGCATGGGCGAGGGTGTCGCGCGCGGCGCCATGCACCTGTGGCGAGCAGCGCAGTGAGTAGGCGTCCTGTACCCGGCCGTCGTCCGGCCCCTTGTGGCTCGCGACCATGGGGGAGTCACCGAGGAATGCGCGCAGGTTGGCGGCGGATTCGGCCTGCCCCGTCTGCGCACGAAGAGCCATCAGGTCAGCCGCGAACACCGCGTCGGTGCCGAGCTGCGACTCGACCGACATCGCCGCGGCGAGGTCGGCGGTGAGCAGGAGCGTCTCGAGGTCGTGGAGTGCGAGCACCAGCATGCCGAGCATGCCGTCGGTGCCGTTGATGAGCGCGAGCCCCTCCTTCTCGACGAGGGTGAGCGCCTCGATGCCGGCGGCGGCGAGGGCCTCGGTGGCGGGGAGCAGTGCGCCGGATGCATCGCGGACCTCTCCCTCCCCCATCGCAGCCAGGGCGATGTGGGCGAGAGGTGCGAGGTCGCCGGAGCAGCCGAGCGAGCCGTACTCGCGGACGACAGGCGTGATGCCCTCGTTGAGCAGCGCGGCGTAGGTCTCGACAACGACCGGACGCACGCCGGTGCGGCCGGAGGCGAGGGTCTGCAGCCGCAGGAGCTGGAGTCCGCGCACGACCTCGCGCTCGACCTCGGCCCCGGTGCCCGCGGCGTGCGAGCGGATCAGGCTGGCCTGCAGCTGCATGCGACGGTCGGGGGCGATGAAGGTGGTCGCGAGAGCGCCGAACCCGGTGGACACGCCGTAGTGCGGGTTCGGGTCCGCCGCGAGACCGTCGATCACGCGACGGGTGTCGGCGACGCGCGCGAGCGCATCCGCGTCGAGCTGCACGGGTGCGTTGCGACGGACGACGGCGACGACATCGGCGGGAGACAGCGGGGCCGCTCCGACCAGCACGGGGGCAAGTTCGGTCATGGTTCGATTCCACACCCGACGTGTGGCCGGGGACACCCGTTCGTGTAATGCTATGTCTGTGATCCCAGACAACGCGAAGAGCCCTCAGGTGCCGGAGGTGGGGGTGCCGGCGGTGGAAGCGCTGACCGCGCAGCAGCCGACCGCGCAGATGCCTGCGGCGGAAGTGCCGACCGCGCAGGTGCCTGCGGCGGAGAACACGCTCCGCATCCTGAGCTATCTCGCCGGACGGCCCGCGCCCGTGGCGGCGTCGGCGATCGCGCGCGAGCTCGAACTGCCCCGGTCCACGGTCTATCACCTGCTCACCACCCTGGCCGCTCACGGATTCGTGCTGCACCTGCGCGAGGAGAGACGCTGGGGGCTCGGCACCTCGGCTTTCGAGCTCGCCGGCGGATACACGCGCCAACAGCCTTTGGCGCGAAGGGGCCGTCCTCTGGTGGCTGCGCTCTCGGACCGGTTGGGGGAGAGCGCGCACCTGGCGGTGATGAGCGGTGGGGATGTGCTGTACATCGTCGAGGAACGCGCACCTCGGAGGCCGGCGTTGGTGACGGATGTGGGTGTGCGGCTTCCCGCGCACCTCACGGCTTCGGGCCGCGCGATGCTGGCGGAGCTCCCCCGCGAGCAGGTGCGGGCGCTCTATCCGGACGTCTCGGCGTTCCCCGATCGCACGGGACTCGGACCTCGCACGCCGCGCGAACTGCGCGAACTGCTCCGCGATGTGCGGACGAGGGGATATGCGACGGAGAACAGTGAGATCGCGGACGGGCTGCGCAGTGTGGGCGCCGCAGTTCTCGACGCTGCCGGCTGGCCGGTTGCCGCGGTGGCGGTGACGTGGGGCCGTGCGGATCTGGATGAGGACCTGCTCGCTGCCGCTGTGCAGGAGTGCGCGGCCATGCTCGAGGCACGCTTGAAGCGCTGAACTGCGTTGCGACGGTCGTGTTAACGCAGAAGAGCCACCCCACGAGGGATGGCTCTTCGTGCTCTCCTCGAGCACAACGCAAGAAAGCCACCCAGCATTGGGTGGCTTTCTTGTCTAAAAGGAGTCCGGCGGTGTCCTACTCTCCCACAGGGTCCCCCCTGCAGTACCATCGGCGCTGTGAGGCTTAGCTTCCGGGTTCGGAATGTAACCGGGCGTTTCCCTCACGCTATGGCCGCCGAAACACTATTGATGTTTCAATCAAACACATAACAAAGTCATTGTTGTTATGCGGTTCTCGACCGTACATCGAGAACCACTCAGTGGACGCGTAGCACCAACAAACGGTGTGTTATCAAGTCATCGGCTTATTAGTACCAGTCAGCTGCATGCATTACTGCACTTCCACATCTGGCCTATCAACCCAGTAGTCTGGCTGGGAGCCTCTCACCCGAAGGTATGGAAATCTCATCTTGAGGCCGGCTTCCCGCTTAGATGCTTTCAGCGGTTATCCATCCCGAACGTAGCTAATCAGCGGTGCTCCTGGCGGAACAACTGACACACCAGAGGTTCGTCCAACCCGGTCCTCTCGTACTAGGGTCAGATCCTCTCAAATTTCCTACGCGCGCAGCGGATAGGGACCGAACTGTCTCACGACGTTCTAAACCCAGCTCGCGTACCGCTTTAATGGGCGAACAGCCCAACCCTTGGGACCTACTCCAGCCCCAGGATGCGACGAGCCGACATCGAGGTGCCAAACCATGCCGTCGATATGGACTCTTGGGCAAGATCAGCCTGTTATCCCCGAGGTACCTTTTATCCGTTGAGCGACAGCGCTTCCACAAGCCACTGCCGGATCACTAGTCCCGACTTTCGTCCCTGCTCGACCTGTCAGTCTCACAGTCAAGCTCCCTTGTGCACTTACACTCGACACCTGATTGCCAACCAGGTTGAGGGAACCTTTGGGCGCCTCCGTTACTTTTTGGGAGGCAACCGCCCCAGTTAAACTACCCACCAGGCACTGTCCCTGAACCGGATTACGGTTCGAAGTTAGATATCCAGAGTGACCAGAGTGGTATTTCAACAATGACTCCACACGAACTAGCGTCCATGCTTCAAAGTCTCCCACCTATCCTACACAAGCCACACCGAACACCAATACCAAGCTGTAGTAAAGGTCACGGGGTCTTTCCGTCCTGCTGCGCGTAACGAGCATCTTTACTCGTAATGCAATTTCGCCGAGTTCGCGGTTGAGACAGTTGGGAAGTCGTTACGCCATTCGTGCAGGTCGGAACTTACCCGACAAGGAATTTCGCTACCTTAGGATGGTTATAGTTACCACCGCCGTTTACTGGGGCTTAAATTCTCAGCTTCGCCTTGCGGCTAACCGGTCCTCTTAACCTTCCAGCACCGGGCAGGCGTCAGTCCGTATACATCGTCTTGCGACTTGGCACGGACCTGTGTTTTTAGTAAACAGTCGCTACCCACTAGTCTCTGCGGCCTCCAAACGCTTTCGGGAGTAAATCCCTATACGCCGAAGGCCCCCCTTCTCCCGAAGTTACGGGGGCATTTTGCCGAGTTCCTTAACCACGATTCTCTCGATCTCCTTGGTATTCTCTACCTGACCACCTGAGTCGGTTTGGGGTACGGGCGGCTAGAACCTCGCGTCGATGCTTTTCTTGGCAGCATAGGATCACCCACTTTTTATCCGCATCGTGTCTCAGCCTATGTGAATCGCGGATTTGCCTACGACTCGGCCTACGCACTTGCACCAGGACAACCATCGCCTGGCTTGGGCTACCTTCCTGCGTCACACCTGTTAATACGCTAACCGCACCAGAATGGGGTCGTGCGCTAGGCCCAGAGCGTCACCCCGAAGGGATCAGTCACTGGGATTCAGACACTTAGCACTACTGGATTAGCTTGGGCGGTTCTTCGCCGGTACGGGAATATCAACCCGTTGTCCATCGACTACGCCTGTCGGCCTCGCCTTAGGTCCCGACTTACCCAGGGAAGATTAGCTTGACCCTGGAACCCTTGGTCTTTCGGAGGACGTGTTTCTCACACGTCATTCGCTACTCATGCCTGCATTCTCACTCGTGTAGCCTCCACGGCTGGTTTACACCGCCGCTTCGCTGGCCACACGACGCTCTCCTACCCATCAACACGGCTGGACCACGAAGGCCTACCAATAATGTCAATGCCACAACTTCGGTGGCGTGCTTGAGCCCCGTTACATTGTCGGCGCGGAATCACTTGACCAGTGAGCTATTACGCACTCTTTCAAGGGTGGCTGCTTCTAAGCCAACCTCCTGGTTGTCAAGGCAACTCCACATCCTTTCCCACTTAGCACGCGCTTTGGGACCTTAGTTGGTGGTCTGGGTTGTTTCCCTCTCGACTATGAAGCTTATCCCCCACAGTCTCACTGCTGCGCTCTCACTTACCGGCATTCGGAGTTTGGCTGACGTCAGTAACCTTGTAGGGCCCATCGGCCATCCAGTAGCTCTACCTCCGGCAAGAAACACGCAACGCTGCACCTAAATGCATTTCGGAGAGAACCAGCTATCACGAAGTTTGATTGGCCTTTCACCCCTATCCACAGCTCATCCCCTCAGTTTTCAACCTAAGTGGGTTCGGTCCTCCACGACGTCTTACGGTCGCTTCAACCTGGCCATGGATAGATCACTTCGCTTCGGGTCTAGGACATGCGACTGAATCGCCCTATTCAGACTCGCTTTCGCTACGGCTACCCCACACGGGTTAACCTCGCCACATATCGCTAACTCGCAGGCTCATTCTTCAAAAGGCACGCTGTCACCCCTACTAAGGAGGCTCCAACGGTTTGTAAGCAAACGGTTTCAGGTACTATTTCACTCCCCTCCCGGGGTACTTTTCACCTTTCCCTCACGGTACTTGTCCGCTATCGGTCATCTGGGAGTATTTAGGCTTATCAGGTGGTCCTGACAGATTCACACGGGATTTCACGGGCCCCGTGCTACTTGGGATACTCTTCGCGCCAAGAGAGGCATTTCGACTACGGGGTTGGCACCCTCTATGACCGGCCTTTCAAGACCGTTCGTCTATACCTTCTTGTAACGCCGCCACCTCGGCAGAGATGACTGAAAAGTCCCACAACCCCCAACGTGCAACGCCTGCCGGCTATCACACACGCTAGGTTTAGCCTGTTCCGGTTTCGCTCGCCACTACTAACGGAATCGCGGTTGCTTTCTCTTCCTGTGGGTACTGAGATGTTTCACTTCCCCACGTTCCCTCTACCCGCCCTATATATTCAGGCGGGAGTCACTAGGTCGGCACGCCGCCCAGCGGGGTTTCCCCATTCGGACACCCTCGGATCAAAACTTGCTTATCAGTTCCCCGAGGCTTATCGCAGATTGCTACGTCCTTCTTCGGCTCCAGATGCCAAGGCATCCACCGTTTGCTCTTAAAGACTTGAAATCACATGAGTTTGAATCAAAAACTCGACCCCATCCGAAGATGGAATCTGAAATTGACTAATGATCTTTAAGATCATCTTGTGCAACTGACCGAAGCCAGCTGCAAGATGCTCGCGTCCACTGTGTAGTTCTCAAAGTACGGGCGGTGCCCCTATCCACAACCCCACACGGGGGAAACAGAAAGAGGCCCAGAGGTTCAGACCAGATCCCGAAAGATCCGCATCCGGTCCCTCAGGACCCAACAGCGTGCAGGTGCGACATCCGCCACCCTCCCCGTTCCAACCACCGAAGTGGCGTACTGGAGAAGAACAGCATCCTTCGCACCATGTCAAATGTTCCACCCATGAGCTCCCAGCGAGAAACGAACGTTCTCGATCTGGGTTCTGGACACCCGAAAGTGTCAGATGCTCCTTAGAAAGGAGGTGATCCAGCCGCACCTTCCGGTACGGCTACCTTGTTACGACTTAGTCCTAATTACCGATCCCACCTTCGACGGCTCCCTCCACAAGGGTTAGGCCACCGGCTTCAGGTGTTACCGACTTTCATGACTTGACGGGCGGTGTGTACAAGACCCGGGAACGTATTCACCGCAGCGTTGCTGATCTGCGATTACTAGCGACTCCGACTTCATGAGGTCGAGTTGCAGACCTCAATCCGAACTGGGACCGGCTTTTTGGGATTCGCTCCACCTCGCGGTATTGCAGCCCTTTGTACCGGCCATTGTAGCATGCGTGAAGCCCAAGACATAAGGGGCATGATGATTTGACGTCATCCCCACCTTCCTCCGAGTTGACCCCGGCAGTATCCCATGAGTTCCCACCATTACGTGCTGGCAACATAGAACGAGGGTTGCGCTCGTTGCGGGACTTAACCCAACATCTCACGACACGAGCTGACGACAACCATGCACCACCTGTTTACGAGTGTCCAAAGAGTTGACCATTTCTGGCCCGTTCTCGTATATGTCAAGCCTTGGTAAGGTTCTTCGCGTTGCATCGAATTAATCCGCATGCTCCGCCGCTTGTGCGGGTCCCCGTCAATTCCTTTGAGTTTTAGCCTTGCGGCCGTACTCCCCAGGCGGGGAACTTAATGCGTTAGCTGCGTCACGGAATCCGTGGAATGGACCCCACAACTAGTTCCCAACGTTTACGGGGTGGACTACCAGGGTATCTAAGCCTGTTTGCTCCCCACCCTTTCGCTCCTCAGCGTCAGTTACGGCCCAGAGATCTGCCTTCGCCATCGGTGTTCCTCCTGATATCTGCGCATTCCACCGCTACACCAGGAATTCCAATCTCCCCTACCGCACTCTAGTCTGCCCGTACCCACTGCAGGCCGGAGGTTGAGCCTCCGGATTTCACAGCAGACGCGACAAACCGCCTACGAGCTCTTTACGCCCAATAATTCCGGATAACGCTTGCGCCCTACGTATTACCGCGGCTGCTGGCACGTAGTTAGCCGGCGCTTTTTCTGCAGGTACCGTCACTTTCGCTTCTTCCCTGCTAAAAGAGGTTTACAACCCGAAGGCCGTCGTCCCTCACGCGGCGTTGCTGCATCAGGCTTGCGCCCATTGTGCAATATTCCCCACTGCTGCCTCCCGTAGGAGTCTGGGCCGTGTCTCAGTCCCAGTGTGGCCGGTCACCCTCTCAGGCCGGCTACCCGTCGACGCCTTGGTGAGCCATTACCTCACCAACAAGCTGATAGGCCGCGAGCCCATCCCCAACCGAAATTCTTTCCAGACGCAGACCATGCGGTCACGTCACATATCCAGTATTAGACGCCGTTTCCAGCGCTTATCCCAGAGTCAGGGGCAGGTTGCTCACGTGTTACTCACCCGTTCGCCACTGATCCCACAGAGCAAGCTCCGTGTTCACCGTTCGACTTGCATGTGTTAAGCACGCCGCCAGCGTTCATCCTGAGCCAGGATCAAACTCTCCGTAAAAAAGAAATGCATACCCCACCGGGAAAACGGTGACGCAGCGAGTTTGATGCTGACCAAAGAGACAAATTCATTGCTGACTTCATCCATTGCCAACCCCACAAGGAGGTTGGTCTTTGATCCAAAGGAATTCTCAACTAGCCGAAGCTAGACGAGGATAATTTGGCATTTGACAAGTGCACGCTGTTGAGTTCTCAAGGATCGGATGCTCCCACGACCCAGCCATCACAGCCAGGCCCG
>NZ_JARD01000010.1:0-624 GCF_000708345.1 Microbacterium sp. Cr-K32
GCATCACCACCCGCCGCATACAGGTAGCTCGTCGTCACCGCCGGATCCGCACCCGCCGGATCCATCGACCGCGACACGATCCTGCCCGACGCATCACGGACAATCCGCACCACCGTGCCATCGTCATACGTCGTCCCCACATGCCGGTTCGCGGCGTCATACGAGAACTGCATATCGCCCAGGCGAACAGTGTTCCCCCGCACGTCATACACAATCTCCGACGCCGCCAGACCATCCGCCACCGTCGTCGCACCCGGGATCGCCCCCGTCACCGACGACGACAACAACCGATCCGCCCAGTCATAGCAATACGACGTCGACGTCGACACCGCAGCCTGACCCGGCGCCGTCCACACATCCGTCAGACCCGTCCGGTTCCCCGACATCCCCGCCGCCGCATTCGGACCACACCCACCCGACGACCCGAACCCATACGTGAACTCATGCCCCGGAATGGTCGCCGACACCAACCGCCCAGCCGCGTCATACCCGTACGTCGACGAATACGACGCCGACCCCATCGACGACTGCTGCTTCACCACACGCCCCGACTGCGAACGCACCACAGCATCCGACACGACCTGACCACCGACCAGCCACTCCTGACCGACCACCCGCTCCGCC
>NZ_JARD01000011.1:0-54485 GCF_000708345.1 Microbacterium sp. Cr-K32
AGGTGTTCCTCGCCGACGGCACGACTCCGGCCGCCGGTGTGGCGCTCAAAGCCGGCGACAAGGTCGTCGTGAAGGGCTCGGGTTACGACCCGGCGGCGAACCTCGGGACCGAGGGCCGTGGTGTGCCGATCCCGAAGCACCTTCCGCAGGGCACATACGTGGTGTTCGGCAATTTCGCTTCGGCATGGCAGCCCTCGACGGGTGCGGTATCTTCGAGCCGTTCCGTCGGTGCGCAGACGTGGGCTCTGGCCGAGGGCGTGCTGAACCAGGTTCCCGCGCAGTACCAGAGCGCGATCCGCGCGCAGTGGGTCGACATCGCGGCCGACGGCACGTTCCAGGCGACCGTGACCCTGAAGGATGCCGCGGCGACGCCGGGGTCTTACGGGATCTACACGTATGCGGCCGGTGGCGTGATCAACGCCGACCAGGAGCGCAGTGTCGCCCTGAACTACACCGAGACTCCGACGGTCTCCACAGCCGTGAAGACGGCGACGGCGACGGATGGCCTCACCGTCACGGCCTCCGGCACCAAGCTCGGAGCGATCCCGGGTGCGTACGTCGCGTTGATCGAGAAGGGCACCGAGGCGAACGTCACCGGCAGCGGCGGGTTCCTGGCGATGCAGTGGGTGCGTCCGATCTCGGGCGGTGTCTTCACGGTCGACCTGACCGCCGCCGCCGACAAGCTCGACCGCACGAAGTCCTACGAGGTCATCGCGTGGAAGCAGCACTCGAACCCCGATGCGAGCACGATCTATGCACGCTCGACCATCGCCGTCACCGACGCACAGTGGGAGAGCCTGCAGCCGGCTCCGGTCTCGGCGGCGATCGAGGTGTTCCTCGCCGACGGCACGACTCCGGCCGCAGGCGTGGCTCTCAAAGCCGGTGACAAGGTCGTCGTGAAGGGCTCGGGCTATGACCCGACCGCGAATGTCGGTGGACGCGGGATGCCGATCCCCCAGCACCTTCCGCAGGGCACCTACGTGGTCTTCGGCAACTTCGGCTCGACATGGCAGCCCTCGACGGGTGCGGCATCGTCGACCCGATCGGTGGGCGCGCAGGCCTGGGCTCTGGCCGAGGGTGTGCTGAACCAGGTTCCCGCGCAGTACCAGAGCGCGATCCGTGCGCAGTGGGTCGACATCGCCGCCGACGGCACGTTTCAGGCGACGCTGACGCTGAAGGACGCCGCGGCGGCCCCCGGTTCCTATGGGATCTACACGTATGCCGCCGGGGGAGTGATCAATGCCGACCAGGAGCGCAGCGTCGCCCTGAACTACGGCGACACCTCGGTCATCACCTCCACGGTGAAGTCGGCGAGCATGAAGGACGGCCTGACCATCACTGCTGCGGCTTCGAAGCTCGGTGCGATCACCGGTGCCTACGTCGCTGTGATCGAGAAGGGCACCGAAGGGAGCGTCACCGCAGGCGGCGGGTTCCTCGCGATGCAGTACGTGCAGAAGATCACGGGCGGCACGTTCACGGTGGACCTGACGGCTGCGGCCGACAAGCTCGACCGCACGAAGGCGTATGAGGTGATCGTCTGGAAGCAGCACTCGATGCCCGATGCGAACACGATCTACGCTCGCGGCGCCATCACAGTCAGTGACGAGCAGTGGGACGCGCTCTTCCCGGCGGGGCCGACTGTGAGCACGACGGTCAAGGTTGCGACCGCGAAGGACGGCCTGACCGTCGCAGCAGCGGCCACCAATCTCGGCGAGATCCCTGGAGCCTATGTCGCCCTGATCGAAGCCGGCACCGAGGGCAACGTGAGTGCCGATGGTGGGTTCCTCGCGATGCAGTACGTGCAGAAGGTCACGTTCGGCGCCTTCGCGGTCGATCTCACGACCGCGGCGAAGAACCTCGACCGCACGAAGTCGTATGAGGTGATCGTGTGGAAGCAGCATTCGATGCCCGATGCGAGCACGATCTACGCCCGCTCGACCGTGACGATCACCCCGCAGCAGTGGGACGACCTGTTCGGTGTGACGGTGCCGGAGAAGCCCGTCACCCCGACGACTCCGCCCACGAACGTCCCTGGCGGATCACTCCGCTGGGCGATCTCTTCGTCGTTCACGAACTACATCACGGGTGACATCGCGAAGGGCTCTATCGCGGTATCCGACGGCGCGACCCGTTCGGGCGGGCAGTTCCAGTTCGGTCAGACCGTCGGCGGCGACTTCGACGTGAACACCGGCCTCGGCAGCGTCGTCTATCGCGGCTCGGTGCGCTTCACCGGTCACCAGGGCGTGCTCGATGTGACCGTGTCGAACCCGCAGATCCGCATCACCTCGGCATCGGCGGCGACGCTGTACGTCACGAGCGGCGGCGCACAGGTGCCGTTCGCGACGCTCGATCTCTCCAACGCGGCGCGCATCGCGGCCAACGGCGCCGTGACCTACACGGCGGCGCCCGCGGCGCTGACGGATGCCGGTCGAGACCGCGTGCTCGCCGGCTACGGCACCGCGCTGAACCCGGTGACATTCACGATCGGCTCCGTCGCGGCGGCGCCGGCCGGTTCGAGCGGAACGGTTGCTGCCGCTGTCGTGAAGCCGAAGACCACCCTCCCTGCTGCCCCGCCGGCGACCGAGGGCATCCAGGCAGACGACGAGAACCTCGCAGCCCTCGGAGCGGGCCAGCCGGCCACGGTGTCGGCATCCGGGTTCCGCGCGAACGAGACCGGCATCAAGGTCGTCGTGTACTCGACCCCCGTGCTGCTCGAGACGGTGACGGCCGACGCGGACGGTGTCGCGACCTGGTCGGGTGCCCTCCCTGCGAGTCTCGAGGACGGCGAGCACACCCTCACGTTCCAGGGCTCGGTGAACCGCGGTCTCGTGTTCACCCTGAACAGGGCGAACACCACGATCGGTGTGTGCACGGTCGAGGGCGCAACTCTCAAGTGGGGATACAAGGAGTCGTTCCGCACCTACATCGAGGGCATCGCGAAGGGCGGGTGGACGCTGACCGACGTGGCCTACCAGTACCCCGACTACGTGTGGGAGAACGGCACCGGATCGTTCGACGACAAGACCCTCGCGGGCCTCGTGACCTACGGCGGCAGCATCACCTTCACGGGTCACGACGGTGCGCTGAACACGACGCTCGCGAACGCCGCCGTCGAGCTCGCCGGAGACAAGGGCTACCTGGTCTTCGACGTGACCGGCACCACGCAGGGCGGCGAGAGCGTCGATCAGCAGGGCGTTCGCCTCGCGGAGTTCGCGCTCGGCGACGCGGCGGTCGTCGACGGCGTGCTGACGCTCAACGCAGTCCCGACCACGCTGACCGAGGCCGGAGCATCCGCATTCGGCACCTACGCCGCAGGCGAGCAGCTCGACCCGGTCACCGCCGTGATCCCGGTGGGCGCGGCCTGCGGCGTCGCGGAGGAGAAGCCCGCCTCCGACTCCGAGGCCACCGCCGCGGTGACCACCGCGACCGAGCCCGCGGCATCAGACGGCGCCCCCGTGTGGCCGTGGATCGTGGGCGGCCTGGTGGTCGTGGCGCTGGCTGCCACCGGCGGTGTGTTGCTCGTCCGTCGCAACCGCAAGGGCGAGACCGCCGAGACGACGACCGAGGTCTAGTCGAGGCGCGACATGGAACGGCCCTCCCCGCGGCGGACGCGGGGAGGGCCGTTCTCTGTCTCCGGTGTACGGATGTCGGGACGATGAACGGATGCAGGGAGGAATCGGCCTGTGGGAGCCTGTGTCCTCCGATCTCCCGACCGATGCGTGCGCAGACCCCGGCACACAGCATCCGTCGGCGGTGGGACAATGGATGCATGGCCCCCACCGATTCCCACCAGACCGTCGAAGCGACCGTGCGCCGTGTGCCGCGGTACGGCGTGCTCATGGGCATCGGCGTCGTGGTCGGCGTGATCGCCGCCGGCATCCTCACCTGGACCGGCAGCTTCGACGAGTCGCAGGCCCTCGACGTCGTCTACCCGCCCGGTCAGGTGTTCGGCTTCCTGCTGCTGTGGACGGTGCCGATCGGCATCGCGCTCGGCGGCGTCACCGGTCTGATCCTGGAGCGCATCGCCCGCCGTCACGACCGCGTCGTCCGGGTCGACCGCGAAACCGTCGTCGACGAGGACTGACCCCTTCACCTGCCGCCGAGTGCACGGCTTCTTCGCGCAGCTATCCCGTGCACTCGCAAGCAATCCGTGCACTCGCGGGGACGGTGGCTCCCGGAAGCTGCGGGGGCTAGGCCAGCTCGGCGATCACCGGACGGATCGCGGCGTCGAACGCCACGACGTCGCGGCGCAGACCGTCGGTCACCGCCACCGTGAGCGCGCCGATCCACCAGATGCCGCGCTGCGAGAACGGCAGCACCTGCACGTTGAGCTCGAACGAGTGCGCGCGTCGGCCGACTTCGCGCTCGAACTCCGCGATCGCACTCGCATAGGCGCGGTATGCGTCGCCTCCGGTGTGGCTCTTCATCGAACTCACGTAGCGGTCGTGCGCGGCGCGCGCGTAGAGCAGAGCCGACGTCGCCTGCGGGGCGATGGCCGCTGTGAGCTCCTCCGCACCGTGGGCGGGCAGGGCGACCAGGGTGTCGAACCCGTCGATGAGCTCGAGTGGCACGTCGGAAGGATGCGCGCGCGGCTCGACCGTCATGTCCCAGTAGTCGCGCCACTGGGCCTCGATCGTGGGGGAGGCGTCGACGGCATCCGGCGCGCGGACGGCGAGTTCGCGGAGGCTCGGCAGGTCCTCCGGAACCCGGATGCCGAGGCGCTGCCGCAGCGCGAGCGCGACGAGCACGGGTACGCTCGCGTCTTCGCGGATGAGCCACTGCGGCTTGTCGGCCATGGCCCCATCGTAGGCGGCTCGGGGCTCTGGATCCGAGGTCCGACTTCGCGGAGAGTCGGACCGGCCGCGGGCGGTAGGCTGGAGACGTGGCTGCCTCCCCCACCAATCCCTATTCCGAAGCCGGCGTCGACACCGCTGCAGGTGATCTCGCCGTCGAGCTGATGAAGTCTTCCGTGCGCGCGACGCACGGTCCCGAAGTGCTCGGCGGTGTCGGCGGTTTCGCCGGCCTGTTCGATGCCAGCGCGCTGCGCGACTTCCGTCGCCCGCTGCTCGCGACCAGCACCGACGGCGTCGGCACGAAGGTCGCGATCGCGCAGGCGATCGACAAGCACGACACGATCGGGCAGGACCTGGTCGGCATGGTCGTCGACGACATCGTCGTGGTGGGCGCCAAGCCGCTCTTCATGACCGACTACATCGCGTGCGGCAAGGTCGTCCCGGAGCGGATCGCCGACATCGTCCGCGGCATCGCCCAGGCATGCTCGGCCACCGGCACCGCGCTGGTCGGCGGAGAGACCGCGGAGCACCCGGGCCTGCTCGGCCCCCGCGACTACGACGTGGCGGGAGCGGCGACCGGAGTGGTCGAGGCCGATGCGATCCTCGGTGCGGAACTCGTGCAGGACGGCGACGCGGTGATCGCGGTCGCCTCCAGCGGACTGCACTCCAATGGCTACTCCCTGGTTCGTCACATCGTGACCCGCGCGGGCATCGGCTACGGTGACAACGCCGCCGACTTCGGCACGACCTGGGGTGAAGCGCTCCTCGAGCCGACCCGCCTCTACACGCTTCCCCTGCTGCGCCTGATCGAGCAGCTCGGCGGCTCCACGGGCACCGGCGGCGTGCACGCCCTCAGCCACGTCACCGGCGGAGGCATCGCGGCGAACCTCGCGCGCGTGCTCCCGCAGGGCAGTTGGGTCGAGGTCGACCGCAGCAGCTGGTCGCCGAGCCCGGTCTTCCGCGTGCTCAGCGATATCGCCGGGTCCACGCTGGAGTCGGCGGAGGGCACCTGGAACCTCGGCATCGGCTTCCTCGCCGTGGTCGCCGCGGAGAAGAAGGATGCCGCGATCGCGGCGCTGAACGCCGAGGGCATGCCCTCGTGGCAGGTCGGGACCGTCGGCTTCGGGCCGCGTCCGGCCGGCGAGTTCGAACAGGGCGCCAAGGGCGTCGACGGTGGAGCAGTGCGCCTGGTCGGCGCCTACGCGGACGGAGCGAAGTAAGAGCCCATGTGCGGCATCGTCGGAATGGTGGGCTCTGCCCCGGTCAATCAGGACATCTACGACGCACTCCTGCTGCTGCAGCACCGCGGCCAGGATGCGACGGGAATCGCCACCGCCGAGGCGAACGGCGTGATGCACAACGCCAAGGCGCAGGGAATGGTCCGCGAGGCGTTCCGCACCCGCGACATGCGAGCCCTGCTCGGCAACGTGGGTCTCGGCCACGTGCGCTACGCCACCAAGGGCACGGCCTCGAACGAAGAGGAGATGCAGCCGTTCTACGTGAACGCACCGTACGGCATCATCCTCATCCACAACGGGAACCTCACCAACACGCGTGAGCTCACGGCCGACATGGCCAAGCGCGATCGCCGCCACCTCAACTCCTCCAGCGACACCGAGCTGCTGCTCAACGTGCTCGCCGGCGAGCTGCAGAACACGACCTCGACCGTCGACCTCGACCCCGAGCGGGTGTTCGAGGCCGTGGCGCGCACGCACGAGCGCATCGAAGGCGCCTACGCCGTGATCGCCGTCATCGCCGGCTACGGACTGCTCGCCTTCCGTGACCCGTTCGGCATCCGTCCGCTGATCCTGGGTCGTCGTCCCTCGACCGTTCCCGGCGCCGAGGGCAAGGACGAGTGGGTCGTCGCGAGCGAGTCGCTCGTGCTCGAGAACGGCGACTACGACGTCGTGCGCGAGGTCGAGCCGGGCGAGGCGATCTTCATCACCAACGACGGAGAGCTGTTCTCGAAGCAGTGCGCCACGGCCGCCACTCTCGCACCGTGCGCCTTCGAGTACGTCTACCTCGCCCGTCCCGACTCCGTCATGAACGGCATCTCGGTGTACGAGTCGCGTCTGCGCATGGGCGACCGGCTCGCCGACACGATCGCCAAGCACGTGCCGATGGACAAGATCGACGTGGTCATGCCGATCCCCGACTCGTCGCGCCCTGCGGCGATGGAGGTCGCCCGCAAGCTCGGCATCGAGTACCGCGAGGGCTTCTACAAGAACCGCTACGTCGGCCGCACCTTCATCATGCCGGGACAGGCGGTGCGCAAGAAGAGCGTGCGCCAGAAGCTCAACGCCATGTCGACCGAGTTCCAGGGCAAGAACGTGCTCCTGATCGACGACTCGATCGTGCGGGGCACCACCTCCAAGGAGATCATCCAGATGGCGCGCGATGCCGGCGCCGCCTCGGTGACCTTCGCTTCTGCTGCGCCTCCCGTGCGGCACCCGCACGTGTACGGCATCAACATGCCGTCGCGCCACGAGCTCATCGCGCACGGGCGCACGATCCCCGAGATCGCCGAGGAGCTCGGGTGCGATCACCTGGTCTACCAGGAGGTCGAAGACCTCAAGGCCGCGATCATCGAGGGCTCGGCGCTCACCGATCTCGACATGAGCTGCTTCGACGGCCGGTACGTGACCGGCACCGTCTCGGATGAATACCTGGCCTGGGTGGAGGGGTCACAGACCTCATGACGATGCCGAGTGCGCGACCGCTCTGGCAGGGTCGGGCTCTCGCACTCGTGGGGATCGTCCTGGTGGCGTTCTCGCTGCGCTCGGCGGTCGCCTCCCTGTCTCCGGTCATCGACCACGTCGCCGAGGACTTCCCGGTCTCGCCGGTCGTCGTCGGCCTCATCGGTGCCGCACCGCCGGTCTGCTTCGCGATCTTCGGTCTGCTCACGCCGCTGTTCGAGCGTCGATTCGGCCTGGAGCGGATGGCGGTCGCCGCGATCACGCTCATGGCTCTGGGCCTGCTGCTGCGCGGCCTCGCGTTCGATTCGACGACTCTGCTCGCGGCCACCGCGGTCGTGTTCGCGGGCGTCGGCTCGGGCAACGTGCTCCTCCCGCCGCTGGTGAAGAAGTACTTCCCGGATCGGCTCGGGGTGATGATGACCATCTACTCGACCACGATGGCGGTGTCGACGTTCCTGCCTCCGCTGGTCGCCGTGCCGGTGGCCGACTCTCTCGGCTGGCGGGTGTCGCTGGGGATGTGGGGCATCGTCGCGGGTATCGCGCTGGTGCCCTGGGTGGCACTGCTGCTGAAGAACGGCTCGCGGGCGGTCGAGCCGGTGAATCGCGATCCGGTGAAGAACGAGCTCCTGGCCCCCGACCCGACCGACGGCGTCGACGACGTGCAGGATGCGGTGGCCGTCGCGACCGGTCCGATCTCGACCACCCCTGCGAACCGTCGGTACTTCGCCCGGCTGTGGCGGCTTCCGCTCGCCTGGGCGCTCGCGATCGTCTTCGGCGCGTCGTCGACCATGGCGTATGTCTCGTTCGCATGGATGCCGACCATGCTCGTGGACATCGGTGACGTCACGCCCGCGACCGCGGGCTTCCTGCTCTCCCTCTTCGCGCTGATCGGTCTCCCGTGCTCGCTGCTCGTGCCGATCCTCGTCGTGCGCTTCCAGGCGACGCGCCCGCTCTTCTTCGTCGCGGTCGGCGGAGGGCTGGTGGGGCTCGCCGGCTTCCTGTTCGCGCCGACCGTGGCCCTGCCGCTGTGGGTGAGCATCTTCGGCCTCACAGCCATCATGTTCCCTCTGAGTCTGGTGCTGCTCAGCATCCGCGCCCGCACTCCGGAGAGCGCAGTGGCGCTGAGCGGCTTCGTGCAGAGCATCGGCTACGCCATCGCGGCGACTTTCCCCCTGCTGGTCGGACTGCTGCACGAGACGACCGCGGGCTGGCGGATTCCGCTGCTCGTCATCGCGGGTGTGCTGATCGTCGCGATCCCCGCCGGCATCGTCGCGGGGCGGCGCCGCACGGTCGAGGACGAGTGGGAGCACCGGCACGGTCGCTGGTGAGTCTGCGGGCCGGCGCCTGCGCGACGTCACTCGGCCATGCGTTCCCCGGCGGGGGAGAGCACCCACCAGATGCCGCCGACGCCCTGACCGTTGACGTCTCCTGCGGCGGCATCACCGGCGAAGTAGTAAAGCGGCCAGCCGTTGAGGGTCACCTGAGTGGAGCCGTCGGCCGTGGTGATGGTGCCGACTTCGCCGGTCACGCCTTCGACGGCCGGCGCGTCGCTCTCGACGGTCAGCGGCGGCCAGTTCGTCAGGCACTCGCCGGTGCACGAGCTCTTCCCCGAGCCCTGCGTGTCGTTGTCGAACATGTAGAGCGTCTTCCCGTCGGCGTCGACGACGATCTCGCCGAGATCCGAGTCCGCGGTCATCAGAGTGCCTGAGCCGGACGACGATCCCGAGGTGGGGGCGCTCGATCCGGAGGACTGGCCATAGGCGCCGCCCGTGTCCTGCGCCCCACCGCCGGAGCTTCCGCCGGTCGACGTGCAGCCGGCGACGACGAACGTCATGAGCAGCGCGGCGACGGCCGCGGTCTTCGAGACTCTCGAGAGCATGGTGAACCTCCTGTGCAGGACCGCGGGTGCGGTCATGGGGTACACGAGAGGCGACGGGGAAAGGTTCAGGGTCCGTCGAGCGCCGATCGCATCAGCACGGTTCCGGAGTCGACGGCACGGATCTCGACGGCGGCGATGTCGGACGCCGGGAGTTCGGTGCCGGCGCTCAGGCGCGCCGTGGTTCCGGGGTGCGCGCGCCAGGTCGACAGCACGCTCTCGGTGCCGTCGTCGCTCACCACCACCAGCGCGTAGGCCCATCCATCCGCGGGCGCGTCGCCTTCGCTGCCATAGTCGCAGATCATGTCGAGTCGGGTTCCCCAGGCGACATCGGTGAGGCTGACGGATGCGGACAGCGGCGCGTCTCGAAGCTGCTCGAGCGCGATCGTCGTCGACGGTGGACGCAGAGTAGAGATCACGGGCACCGCCACGGTGGCCACCACGATCGCGGCGGCTGCGGCGATGCCGACGATCCGCGCACGGCGACGGCGTCGGGCGCGCTCGGTGGCCAGGGACAGCACGCGCGCGCGGTGCTCCGGGGCCGGAGTCTCGACACCCGCTGCCTGCAGCAGCGATTCCGCCCGCTCGGGGGGTACCCGGGAGAGCAGGCCGGGGATCGGCGTGATCTCGGCGATGGCCGCGCGGCACTCGGCGCACTGCGAGAGGTGCGCCTCGTATTCGGCGCGATCGGCGGCGCTGAGAGCTCCGAGTACGTAGGCGGCATCCCCGTCGGCATAGCGCCCGTGGTCGGCGTTCATCGCGTCACTCCCTTCTCCTGCAGCCCGAGACGCAGCGCGCGCAGGCCGTAGTGCAGCCTCGACTTCACGGTTCCCTCCGGGATCGTCAGCTCGTCGGAGATCTCCGACACGGTGAGCCCTCGGTAGTACGCGCGGATCACGACCTCGCGATGCGCC
Source organism: Microbacterium sp. Cr-K32 (assembly GCF_000708345.1). NCBI lineage: Bacteria > Bacillati > Actinomycetota > Actinomycetes > Micrococcales > Microbacteriaceae > Microbacterium > Microbacterium sp. Cr-K32. The sequence continues at coordinate 10,280 of NZ_JARD01000011.1, forward strand.
TCGGAGAGGGCCGAGAGCGCCTCTTCGATGAGGATCGCATCGAAGATGGCGTCTGTCGCGTCTCGCATGGCGGAGTCTGGGGGTTCATCCGTCGTGATCTCCCGGCGGTGGTGGGCGCTGCGCACCTCGTCCACGACCAGGTGTCGGGCGACCGTGTACATCCAGGATCGTGTCGATTCGGATCCTCGGCGAGGATCCGCGGAGTGCGCCAGGCGCGCAGCAGCGTCTCCTGGACCACGTCGTCGGCACCCGCTCGATCCCCGGTGAGGTGCACGACATAGCGCCAGATCGGTGCCGCATGCGCGTCGTAGAGCGCGCCGAGACGCGCCGCATCATCCTTCGGCATCCGCCACCTCCTTCGGTCCTCTCCGAAGACACGAGACAGCCGGGCGAGAAGTTCATCTGAACCTCGCGCGATGTCATCCCGTGTCCTGAGTATGGACCTCTTCGAGATCGACGGCCTCCCGCTGCATCCGCTCATCCTCCACGCGGTGGTCATCCTCGTGCCGCTCACGGCGCTGGCACTGATCCTCGGCGCCTTCCTGCCCGCCGCGCGCAAGAGGCTCGGCGTCGTCACACCGATCGCCGCGCTGGCCGTGCTGGTGCTCGTGCCCATCACGATGCTCGCGGGTGAGGCGTTGGCGCAGCAGGTGGGACCGGTGCCGGCCGTCGTCCATCATGCGGCTCTCGGCGGGCTCCTGTGGCCATGGGCGCTGGCGATGTTCGTCGTCGCCGCGGTGCAGTGGTGCTGGTACCGCTTCACCGAGGGGCCTCGCAGGACAGCGCGCATGATTCTGGCCGCATTGGCCGTGGTGAGCGGCGCAGGGAGCACGGTCATGGTCGTGCTCATCGGCGAGGCCGGCGCCCGGGCGGTGTGGGGCGGGTGAGAACAGCTTCTGTCGACGTCGGAGGGGCGGCGGTGACGTCGTCTGTCGTGTCTTCGGTCACGTCGGGAATCCGGCTGTATCGATATGTCCCCACGCTCTTCAGCTGGGTCAGCGCCTGGACCAACGCGCGTAGCTCTCTCAGTGGGACAGCCCTCATCGAGATCTCTCGTGTGCCTCTGTCGGCAACGGTGACCTTCATCTTGTTCGCAGGGAGCCATCGGCCCACGGGGCTGACGACGGATTCGTAGTGAAGGATCGAAGAAGCTCGGAAGAGAAGCCGCCTACGGAACAGGATTCCTCGATGGATCTCCACGACCCCGTCGGGTGAGAGGAAGAACCGGGACGGTGCGCGCACGCTCCACAACGCGATGACGATGATCAGAGCTGTGCCTGCTACCACCGACCACGCCGCTCCGATCAACGACTGGACGATGATGATCGCCCCGATCCAGATCGCACCGATGGCGATCACGCCGAAGAGCCTCGACCGCGCGATGAGTGTGCCCTGCCGATGATTCGGGAAGACACTCTGAATCGCTGAAGTCGCTTCTTGGGCCGTGGCATGAGGAGACAAGAAGTTCTGTGGGTCTCCCTCACCCGATCCGCCCGACACGCGCACGATGCTGCGATGAGCCAGACGAAACAGAACGGGCTGCTGCAGATCGAGCAGGGTGATGTCAGCGCAATCGATCGTGCGCGTCCTGGTCGACAGCAGTCCCTGTCGGGTCTCGATCAGTTCCGCCGTCCGCCGGATCCGGAAGTTCGACATCTCCACCATCCTGGAGATGACCCCTGTCGCGATGGCCAGCGCACACGTGCCTGCCAGGGCGACCACCATCATCGCGACCGGCAACCGGATCAGTCGTTCCCAGAGAAAGAGGGAAGTCTGAATGATGTCGCGTTCCAAGAACTGCGAGAGCAATCCGATCGCTGCGACGGCGAGGGGGAAGATGACGTACCACCGCGAATGCGTGAAGGCGTACAGCCAGATCTCGGCGCCCGTGAACTCTTCCGTGTCGTCGAAGAAGTCGACATCGCGGGCGCCCGCCTCGCGGGAGCTTTCGATATGGGTGCGGAGTTCTGCGATCGCCGCAGGGGTGAGTGCTCTGAAATGGATGTCGTTCGCCTGCCCGGTACCGTGGGCGACTCGGAGTTCGGATCGCCCGAACAGGCGCAGAAGCCAGGGGGTTTCGACATAGACGCCCCGCACACTCGACCAGGGCACCTGCAGCGAACTCGAGTTGACATAACCTGACCGGTACGTGAGCTCGGATTCGAGGGGCTGATACGTCGTGCTCCGCCACTCGGCAACCGCGAAGACGAGTCGCACGACGAACCCGACGAGCAGGATCAGATACACCACGAGTGGCACGGGCTTGCCGACCAGTGCGCTGATGAGAAGGGAGACGGCGGTGCCGACGATGCCGCCGAGGAGGGCGCGAACACCGACGATCGCGATCATGACGCGGCTGTTCCTTCTAACCATGAGCATCGGGAGCATGGGCCGATCGGACTTCGCGTTGCAGATCGATGAAGGCGTCGTCGGTGACACCGTCGATGTCGACGTACGATCCGGGAACCCGCAATCGGACCTTCACGAGCCCGACGGACCGCATGATCGGTCCCTGGCGCCGCTCGACGATCAGGATCTGCTGCATCGGCAAGAAGTTCTCTCGCTGGAAGACGACGCCCTCCGAGGTATGGATCCCGTCAGATGAGACGGAGTATCGAAAGCTCCGCACAGCAGCCGGCGTCAGCCAGGTGAGCTCGATGAGCGCGACGACTACGGCGAGTCCGAGGACCGCGAAGACGATGGGGATCCGCATCGCAGGGATGCCGAGCACGAGCCCGACTGCAGCGATGAGGAGTATCGCCCAGAGTATTGCGCTCCGCAGAACGGCGACGACCACGGCCTTCGGTGCCAGTTGCATCAATTCGCTTTCGGTCTCGCGATGAGTTCTGTCTCGCGATGAGGCGGGTGGGAGGAGGTCGCGGATGCGCCTGGCGCTACGCGGAGCGCGGCGGTGCGGTGGACGAGCGCACGATGAGCTGAGGGTCGGTGGAGGGCATCTCGCCGACCGCATCGTGTCCCTCGATCTGAGCGATCACCCGGAGCGCGGCCGCGCGGCCCATCGCCTCGAAGGGTTGGCGGACCGTGGTGAGCGCGGGGGAGGCGTAGGCGGCGAGGGCGATGTCGTCGACGCTCACCACCGAGACGTCGTCGGGAACGCTGCGACCGGCCTCGTGCAGCGCGCGGATCAGTCCGAACGCCATCTCGTCGCTGCTGACGAACACGGCCGTGGCCTCGGGGATGGCCGCGATCGTGCGACCGGCGCGGTAGCCCGACTCGGGCGTCCAGTCGGCGGGGATCAGCGGCGGGGGAACGATTCCGTGGTCGCGGAGCGTCTGTTCCCACGCCTCGCTGCGCTGCTGCGTCTCGGTCCAGTAGTCGTCGCCGGAGACGTGCCAGACGGTCTTGTGCCCGAGATCGAGCAGGTGCTCGACGGCGAGACGCGCGATCGCGCGCTGGTCGACGGCGAGCGGGGCGTCTTCGTCGAGAGAGGTGCGCTCGCTGCGGGTCGCGGGGGTGCGCTCTGTGCGCGCCCGCATGGCCGGACTCTCGAGCTCGACCGGCACTCCGAGGATGATGCCCTCCGCGCCCTGACGCTCCAGCCGGTCGAAGGCCTCCAGGAACGCCTCGGCCGACGCATGGTCGGCGACGGCCGCCGTCGAGACGGTGTATCCGTTCGCCGCAGCCGCCTGCTGGATGCCGACACCGAGGGCCGCTGACGAGTATCGGTCGGTCGAGACGACGATCACACCGAGCACACGGGTGCGGCCGGAGGCGAGGGATGCGGCGGCGGCGTGCACGCGATAGCCGAGCTCTTCGACCGCTGCGAGCACGCGCCTGGCGGTGTCGGGGCGCACGTTGTCCTGCCCGGACATGACGCGCGACACGGTCTGCGTGGAGACTCCGGCGAGCTGGGCGACATCGACCTGGCTGGGGGCGCGGTCGTCTCTCGGGCGACGAGGTGACATGTGCTCAATGGTAGCGATCAATCGGCGTGAATCCAGGAGGCGGCGAGTCGTGTGATGCGATAATGTGAACGCAAACACTCGTGCTTGGAGCGCTATGTCTGACCTTCTCGCCTCGGCTCTCGACGACTCTTCCGTCGCCGTCGACGCCCCGGCCGCCGCGTCGCCGATCGGCGCGCCCACCATGACCTGGCGCGACGGGGAGATTCTCCGCGACGGCGCCGCCCACCGCATCCTGGCGGGCTCGATCCACTACTTCCGCGTCCATCCCGACCAGTGGGAGGACCGCCTCCGTCGACTCGCCGCGATGGGCGCGAACACGGTCGACACGTATGTCGCCTGGAACTTCCATGAGCGCGTCGAGGGGGATGCGCGCTTCGACGGCTGGCGCGACATCGAGCGCTTCATCCGCCTCGCCGGAGACGTCGGACTCGATGTCTTCCTCCGCCCCAGTCCCTACATCTGCGCCGAGTGGTCCAACGGCGGCATCCCGTTCTGGCTGTCGGGGCGGGTCGCGGCGCTGCGCACCAGCGACGCCGACTTCCTCGCGGCGGTCGATGCGTGGTACGACGCGCTGATCCCCCGCCTCGTTCCGCTGCAGGCGTCGCACGGCGGACCGATCGTCGCGATCCAGATCGAGAACGAGTACGGCTCGTTCGGCAGCGATTCCGCCTACCTCGCACACCTGCGCGATGGGCTCCGTCGCCGCGGGATGGTCGAGATGCTCACGACCGCCGACGGCATCACCGGCGACATGATCGAGCACGGCAGTGTTCCGGGTGCGATGGCGACCTTCACCTTCGGTACCGGCGTCGCGCGGGCGGTCGAGCTGCGTCGCGAGGGCGATGCGCTCATGTGCAGCGAGCTGTGGGGCGGCTGGTTCGACCACTGGGGCGAACGGCACCACGTGCGCTCCGCCGCGAGCACCGGCGGCACGATCGCGGAGTTGCTGGCTGCGGGCGGATCCGTGAGCCTCTACATGGCGCACGGCGGCACGAACTTCGGCCTCTGGAACGGGGCGAACCATGACCAGGTGCTGCAGCCGACGGTCACCAGTTACGACTCGGATGCACCGATCGGTGAAGACGGCACGCTGAACGAGAAGTTCCATGCGCTGCGGTCGATGTTCGCGCCGTTCCATGCGGGTGAGCTCCCTCCGATCCCCGCCGATCCGCAGCGGCAGAGCGCCGCGACCGCACCGCTCGAACCACGGGTTTCGCTGGGGGAGCTGATCGCGACTCTCCCCGTGACCGGCGACGTCTCGCCGCGACCGCGCACGTTCGAAGAGCTCGGTGCTGAAGACGGTCTGGTCGCGTATCAGGCGGACGTGTCTTTTCCCGCCGAGGCCGTGCTCACGATCGACGGACTGCATGACCGTGCCGTGGTGTCCCTCGACGGGCTGCGGCTCGGCGTGCTCGAGCGCGATGGCGATACCTCGCTCTCCCTGCCCGTAGGCGGCGGCGCCGGGCGGCTCACGATCGTGGTCGAGAGTCTCGGGCGCATCAATTACGGTCCGTACACGGGTGAGGGCAAGGGCATCATGCGCGGCGTGATGATCGGCCGCCGGCTCGTCAACGGGTGGACGCATCGCCTCATCCCGCAGGATGCTCCTGCCGTGACCGCGCATTCGGCGACTACCCACTCGGCGACTCCCCGCTCGGCGGCTTCCGGCTTGCCGGCGGACGCCTCCGACGGCCTCGCCGTCGCCTCGTTCGACGTCGCCGAGCCGCTCGATGCCTGGCTGGCGTTCCCCGCGGGATCGAAGGGGATGGTCTGGCTGAACGGGTTCCTCCTGGGGCGGTACTGGAAAGTCGGGCCGCAGGAGACGCTCTACGCGCCGGCACCGCTCTGGAAGGTCGGCCGCAACGAGATCGTGGTGCTCGATACCGATGGCCTTGGAGCGAAGGTCGAGATCCGTGAGGAGCCCTCCTTCGGAGAGACCGAGGAGTTCATCGGCTCCTGAGCCGGAACGTCAGAAGAGCCGCCTCGCACCGTGTGCGCGGGGCGGCTCTTCTCGTCTGTGGCGGATGACTTTTGGCCAATGTTTGCGCTCGCTTACAACAGAGCCTTGATATACCGGACTCCGTCTGCATATTGTGATAGCGCAAACATCGAGGTGTGTCATCGATGATCATCTGCGACGCATCGGGGCGTCTGTGCTCCCGGACGTCGCTCCGACCGAGAGGCAAGACGTGTCGAAACCTTCCCGACCGCCCCGCGCGGCCGTCGCCCTCAGCTCCCTGCTGGCGACGGCGCTCGCGTTCGGCGGCGTGCTCATCCAGGCGCCGGCTGCGCAGGCTGCCGATCTGATCCCCGTCCCCAAGACCGACTACCGCCTGCACGGGGTGTCGAGCGAATCGGACCCCTACCCGGCTCCGCCATCGGTCGACGGCACGGCGCTCGCCGCCTTCGATGGTGATTTCGGTACGCAGTGGGTCTCGCGCTACACGGAGAAGGCGCCGTTCCCGCACTGGCTGTCCATCGACCTCCAGCGCTCCGTCTCCGTCAAGGCGCTCGACTACTCGGGCAAGCTCGGACAGCGGATCGACGCGAAGAATGTCGAGGTCTACGTGACCGACGACGCCCAGGCTGCCACCCTCTCGCCGGCGGACGGCGGGTGGGGGGCCGCGGTCGCGACGGCGACCCTGCACGCGCCGACGTCGAACAGTGAGAAGCAGCGCATCTCGCTCGACACCGCGGTCGAGGGTCGGTACGTCGCGCTGCTGATCATCGATGCGCAGGACATGACCGGCAATGGTGCCGGTGGGGGTGAGATCGAGATCCTGTCGGACCAGGAGCTGCCTCCCATCGTCACCGAGCCGGAGGTCCCCGACACCGACGAGAAGGTCGAGATCGCCGACGGCGGCACGACTGCGGTCGTCTCGACCGAGTTCCCCCGCATCGCCGAGTACCGGGTGGGGGACGACAGCATCACCGGGCAGCGCACCTCCGCGAAGACCTGGTCCGTGAACGGGACGAGCTACCCGTCGGAGACCACCTCGACCTCCTCCGCGACCGGAGTCGACTACGTGTCGAAGCTCACCGGCATCGACGTCACGGTGCGCAGCAGCATCCGCGTCGCGAAGAACGGCACCGTCGGGTTCGAGGTCACCGCCGTCGAAGGCTCGGCCACCGTGACCTCGCTCGGGCTCCCGGACAACGCGTTCCTCTCCGCGAGCGCTGCGGACGGCGGGGCGGCGCTGGATCGCACGGTGATCAGTCCTGACAGCACCAAGAACGCCGACGAGCACATCGCGGTGAACGCATCCACGGCGACCGGCCAGAAAGGGGCGGCATTCGCGTTCCTCGGCAACGGAGCGCTGGTCGGCAGCGTGATCACCAATGCGACGACCCAGGCCTCCGGGGGGACCGCCTCCTGGAACACCCGCCTGACCACGCGCGTGACCGAGGCATCGGGGCGCACGGCCGAGATCGGATCCAGCGCCTGGCTGGTTCACCCCACCACCGCCGTCGACAGCCGCGTCACCACCTACGCCCTGCCCCAGGTCACCGTCCTCCTCGCCGCCGACCGCAACGGCGACGCGACCGTCGACTGGCAGGACGCGGCGATCCGCTATCGCGAGGTCGACACCCCGCGTCTCGGTGCCGACCGGGTCGCGGAGCGTGTCGTCAGCCGCATCCCCTTCAATTTCGCGTCCAGTGCGACGAACTACTTCGACCTCGTGCTCGACAACACCAAGCGCATCGCGAACCAGACCGACGGCCTCGGCCAGTGGGTGCTCAACAAGGGCTACGGCAGCGAGGGTCACGACTCGGCGAACACCGACTACGGCGGAAACGACAACGAGCGTGCCGGAGGTCTCGACGACCTGAACACCCTCGTCGACGAGGGCGCGAAGCTCAACGCCGACATGAGCGTGCACGTCAACGCCACGGAGATCTACCCCCAGGCCAACGCCTTCGACCCGGCGATCCTCGACGGCGGCGCCCCGTACAAGAAGGGGTGGGCATGGCTCGACCAGTCGTACTACATCAATCAGCAGGCAGACCTCGGCACGGGTCGTGTGCTCGATCGTTTCCAGCAGCTGCGTGACGAGGTACCGGGGCTCAGCGGCGTCTACATCGACGTCTACTACTCCAACGGCTGGGTCGCCGAAGAGCTCGCGGACGAGCTGAACGGCATGGACCTCGAAGTCGCGACCGAATGGGGCGACAAGTTCGTCGACAACACGGTCTGGTCGCACTGGCCGAACGACCTCGCCTACGGCGGCAAGGACAACAAGGGCATCAACTCCACCATGGTGCGCTTCATCCAGAACGGACAGGCCGACATCTGGAACGACGACGCCCTGTTGGGCCAGCAGCGGCTGATCGACGCCGAGGGATGGCAGGGCAACCGCAACTGGGACGGCTTCATGGGCAACATCTGGACGCAGAGCCTGCCGACGAAGTTCCTGCAGCACTTCGATCTGCTCACGTACGAGGCGGGTGCCGAGGCGACGCTGACGGATGACGTCGCCGTGCGCATGGACGGAAGCACCAGGGTCGTCACGATGGACGGGGCGACGGTGCTGCGAGGCGACTCGTACCTGCTGCCGTGGCAGTCGCTGGAGTCGAACGAGGAGGCCGGGTCGCCCGTCGACGCCGACAAGATGTACTTCTACTCCGCATCCGGCGGCGAGAAGACGTTCGGTCTCACGGACGCCTTCCGCGGCAACACGGCCTTCGACGTCTTCGAGCTCGGCGACCAGGGACGCGTCAAGGTCGGCACGGTCAACGCGACGGGCGGTGAGCTCACGCTCACGGGAGACAAGGGCACGGCCTATGTCGTGGTGCCGCAGGGCGGGGCGCAGCGCGCAGCCGTCGACTACCACGACGCCGGTCTCGATGACCCGGGTTTCAACTCCGGTTCGCTCGACGTCTGGAACCCGCGAGGCGAGGTGACGATCGAGCGCACGGATCAGGGAACGGCGAAGACCGAGTCCCGCGGCGACAACATCGCTGTGCTCGGCGCTGCCGCATCGTCCATCACCCAGACCGTCACCGGCCTGAAGCCGGGAGAGCGGTACTCGTTCTCGGCCCAGGTGCAGATCGAGCCGACGGCGACGAGAGACGTCACGGTGGCGGTCGACACGGGGAACGGGGTCGTTCCGGCCACCTGGAACCTCTCCCCGACGGAGAACCGCATGGTGTCGGACTCGAAGGCCGGGCTGGGATACCAGCGAGGATCGGTCTCCTTCCTGGCACCGGCGTCCGGTCAGGTGGATGTCTCCGTGTCCGCCGTGGCGGGTGAGCCGAAGGTGCGGGTCGACAACGCGCGCATCATGCGCGATACGACTTCGCCTCGTTCCGAGGGCACCGTCTACTCGAACGACTTCGAGGGCAACCAGGCCGGCTGGGGGCCGTTCGTCTTCGCAGGCGACCCCGGCGGCATCCGCACGAGCATCTCGCGCCGCAACGAGCCCTACACGACGAGCGAATGGCGGAACACCGCCATCCCGTTCGACTCGGGGGCACTGGCCGGGCTCGCGGTCGACTCCACCCTGTCGGGGGATCACTCGCTGATGTCGCACTCGGAGTACAGCGGTCTGATATATCGCACCGACCCGACGCTCGTGCCGTTGCAGGCAGGGCACTCCTACCGGATCGGCTTCGACTACCAGGCCGGGGCGAGCGGAGCATACCGCTGGCTCACCGGGACGGATTCCGTGGCGGGTGGCAAGGTCACGTCGACCACGCTCAGCCGCACGGGGATCACCCAGGCGCTGGAGACGGCACAGTTCTCGCAGGACGTCGTCGTCGGATGCGGCGACTACACCTGGGTGGGACTCGAGCGGGTGGGAGGGCCGGAAGTGGACTTCGTGCTCGACGACTTCACCGTCACCGACCTCGGTCCCACCACCGGCGGCACCCCGTGCGCGACCGTGTCGGGCGAAGCGGGCGTCCTGAGCCCCGGTGCGCAGACCGCGTTCACGACCACCTTCACGAACAGCGAGTCCATCGCCGTCGAGAACATCGGCGTGCAGCTCGAGCTGCCGGAGGGGTACGCGGTGGAGGTCGCCGACGGCTCATCGAACCTGTTCGAGACGGTCGCTCCCGGGGACAGTGCGGACACCACGTGGCTGATCACCGCGCCGGCAGCCGCAGCCGGTACGGGCATCGGAATCGGGATCGCTGCGACGTACCTCGCGGATTGCGACGTGCGCACCGTCCGCACGACGCAGGAGGTGTCGGTGTCCTCGCGGGCACGCATCCCCAACTCGCAGATCACGGTGTCGGCGAGCTCCGAGGAGACGGCCGGTGAAGACGGCGCCGCCGCCAACATGATCGACGGCAACGCCGGCACCTTCTGGCACAGCCGGTGGAGCGTCGACGCGACCTCGTATCCGCACGTGATGACCTTCGATCTCGGTGCCGCCGAGAAGATCGACGGCATCTCGTACCTGCGTCGCAACGCGAACCAGAACGGGCCGATCAAGGGCTATGAGGTCGCGGTCTCCACGGACGGGCAGGCGTACACGCCGGTCACGTCGGGGGAGTGGCAGAACCTCGCCGACTGGCAGGACGTGGACTTCGCCGAGACCACAGCCCGCTACATCCGGGTCACCGCGACCTCATCGATCTCGGGGACGCAGTTCGCCTCGGTGGCCGAGATGGCCGTCTACGGCTCCTCGGCTCCGCAGGCGGGCCATGCGCCCGCGACGCGTCCGGCCGACGACCTGAGCGCGTGCAACCCGGCGATCGATCCGAAGATCGGTCTCGACACCGACTCGGTGCGCGCCGGGGAGACGGTGGGTGTCGCGCTCACGGGCTTCGGTCCGCGCTCGACGGTGTCGGTGTGGCTCGACGGCGCGAAGCTGACGGATGCGACGGTCGATGAGAAGGGCGCGCTGTCGACGAGACTGCTGATCCCCACCGACGCCTCGCTCGGGAAGCACCGGGTGATCGTCCAGGACGCGTCCGGTGCGGAACTCGCCAGCGCTCCGTTGAAGGTCAAGAAGGCGAAGCCGGGGAAGAAGGCGACCGTCACGGCCTCCATCGGCTCGGTGGTGGCGGGAGGGAGTCTGACCGTGCAGCTGAGCGGGTTCGAGCCGGACGCGGTGGTGCAGCTGTGGCTGCATTCCGAGCCGGTGCGGATCGGCGAGGTGACGGTGTCCGCCGACGGCGACGCCGTGGCCACGGTCTCGATTCCCGCGGCGACGCCGGCTGGAGCCCACGCTCTCGTCGCGACCGACGCCCAGGGCGTGGAGCTGGCGCGCGGGGACCTCACGGTCACGGCCGGTGCTGCCGCTAGCGCCGGTGGCCTCGCGACGACCGGTGCAGACGGAGCCATCTGGGCAGGGGCGGCGGTCGCCGGTCTGGCCGCGATCACGCTCGGCCTCGTCCTCTGGCTGCGGAGACGCCGACTGAGCTGACGCACCGCCCGAACGGCCCGGAGTGCTCCTCCGGGCCGTTCGCCGTCTCTACCGCGCCCCGCCCCGCGTCCGCCCGCCCCGCGTCCGCCCGCCTCGCGTCCGCCCGCCTCGCGTCCACCCGCCCTCGCCCACCCGCCCTCGCCCCGCCGAGTGCACGGCTCGTTGTCGAGTGCACGACTTGTACGCGTGGAGATTCCGTGCGCTCGCCAGATTCCCGTGCGCTCGCTGAGCCTCCGACCCGGCTTGACCTCCGACGCCGCACACCCCGCAGCCCCCGCACACCCCGCAACCCCCGCACACCGCGCAGCCACGCAACCACACACATCCACCGCGCGCAGACGTCCGCCCTCGGCCGATGGGCCGAGGGCGGACGTGAGGGATGAGACGGGGGATCAGCCCTTGACTGCGCCGGCGGCGAGACCGGAACGCCAGTACTTCTGCAGGGCGAAGAACAGCAGCACGAGCGGGATGACGCCGAGCAGGGCGCCGAGCATGACCGCACCCTTGTCCGGGGCGAAGTAGCTCACCATGCCGTAGAGACCGAGGGTCACGGGCTTCAGATCCTGACTCGAGATCATCATGAGGGGAAGCAGGAAGTTGTTCCACGTCGCGACGAAGATGAACAGGAAGATCGTCACCATCGCCGGACCCAGCAGGCGCATCACGATCGTGAAGAAGATGCGGGCCTCGCCGGCGCCGTCGATGCGAGCCGCTTCGAGCAGTTCGGTCGGCACCGACGACTGGGCGTAGACCATGCCGAGGAAGACACCGAACGGAGACACCGCCGAGGGGATGATGATCGCCCAGACGGTGTTGGTCAGTCCGAGCGCCTGGAACTCGATGTACAGCGGCACCGTCAGCAGCGCCACCGGGAGCAGGAGCCCGGCCATGATCACGCCCACGGCGATGCGCTTGCCGGGGAACGCGAACTTCGCGATCGCGTAACCGGCCATCACGGCGAACAGGGTGCCGATGACGCCCGCACTCACCGAGTAGAGCATCGAGTTGCCGACCCAGCGCCAGAACAGACCCTGGGTCCAGTTCATCAGGCTGTCGTAGTTGGTGCCGAGGTTCCAGTCGGCGAACCAGAAGCCGAAGGTCGAGGTGAGGTCGGTGTTGTTCTTCGTGGAGGCGACGATGAGCCAGTACACCGGCACCAGGAAGTACAGCGTCGCGATCACGAGCGCGATGATGCCGAACGCGCGCGCGACCGGGGTCGGGGCGATGGAGGGCGGCGGAGCATCCACGTCGCGCGGGCGACGGGGGCGTCGGCGCGTGGATGGCTCAGTGGTGATGAGGCGCGTGGTGGTCATGCGTCGCCCTTCCGGCGCTGCAGCAGCGCGTACACGATCGCGAGCACGCCCGCGATCAGAGCCATGAGCAGGGAGTAAGCGGATGCCGGGCCGCTGCCGGACGGTGAGATCTCGCCCATCATCGTGTTGTAGGTGAGCATCATCGGGGTGAAGTCCTTGCCCATCCACGAGTTCGCGGCCTGCAGCACCACCGGCTCGTTGAACAGTTGGATGGTGCCGATGATCGACAGGAGCACGGCGAGCAATGCGGCCCCGCGCACCAGCGGTACCTTGATGCGCATCGAGATCTGGAATCCGGATGCGCCGTCGAGGCGAGCCGCCTCATAGAGGTCGCGCGGAACAGCCTGCAGCGCCGACAGGAAGATCAGCATGTTGTAGCCCGTGTAGGTCCACGTCGTCATGTTCGCCATCGAGAACAGGATCGTGCCCGGTGCCATGAAGTCGGTGCCTTCGGGGAGGAAGGGCAGGAAGGGCGACACCTCGGGCGTGTAGAGGTAGAGCCACATCATCGCCGCGATGATGCCGGGAACCGCGTACGGGAGGAAGAACGAGAGCCGGAAGAGCGTGGGACGGCGCACGATGAACGAGTCCAGCAGCAGGGCGAGGCCGAGCGCGACGAAGATCATCACGGGGATCTGCAGTGCGGCGTAGAGGACGACGCGACCCATGCCCGTCCAGAACGCGCCGTTGGTCGCGGCGGTGACGAAGTTCTCGAGACCGACGAACGTGTCGACGAGTTCGCCGCCGCCGTAGAGTCCGTCTCCTGACGGCACCTGCGCGAAGAACGACGAGCGGATCGACACGATGATCGGCACCAGGAAGACCAGCACGAACAGCACCGCGAACGGCGCCATGAACAGCCATCCGGTGAGACCTTCGCGTCGGGTCCCGAACCGGCGCCGGCGGGTGGGATCCGCGGGGATGCGCGATGTCGGCGCCGGTGCCGCACCTCGCGTTTCGGTCACTGTGACCATGGTGTCGCCTCTCGAGGTCAAGACGACGGCGGAGCGCACGATTGCGCGTGCACTCCGCCGTCGATCATCCGATGATGCCTTCTCGTCGACTCACTCTGCGACCGGGAGGCCGAGGTCCTTCAGGGAGGAGACGGCGGTGTCCTGCGCGGTGGTGAAGATGTCGGCCACCGATGCGGTGCCGGTGACGGCCGCAGCGGCGGTCTCGTTCATCTTCGACAGCGTCGAGAAGCCCGGTGCGTAGGGGAAGTCGGGGTTCAGGTTCTCGGTGGCCGTGCTCAATTCGGCGAGCACATCCTGACCGCCGAACTGGCGGAGCATCTTCTCGGGGGTCTCCACGTCGCCCTTGGCGGCGACGACGAGGCCCTGCGATGCGAGGTCGTCGACCTGCGTGTTGAACCAGTCGTTGAACTCCATCGCTTCGGCGGGGTACTCGCAGCCCTTCATCACCGAGACACCGGAACCGCCGTCAGGGCCGCTCATGGCACCCGCGCCGAAGTCGGGAAGCTGGGCGACGCGCCACTGCCCTTCGGCCGGTGTGCCGTCGAGCGAATCGAGGAGGAACCCGGCCTCCCACGCGGCTCCGACGTGGCCGATGAGGCTGCCGTCGTTGAGCGCGGCGGTGAAGCCCTCACCCCAGCGCTCGGTCGCCAACGTCTGCTTGCCGTCGAGCAGGCCCTGCCAGAACGCGGCGACGCGCTCGGAGCCTGCGCCCTCGGCGTCGACCTTCCACTCGTCGCCGGCGGTGCTGAACCAGGTGTCGCCGGCCGCGGCCGACTGGGCGGAGAGCCAGTTCTGAGCCTCATCCGGTGTGAACGCGGTGACGTACTTGCCCGCGGCGGCCGCTGCGGCGGAGTCGGCCGTGAGGTCGTCGAGCGTCTTCGGCGCGTCGAGGCCCAGCGCCGTGAACTCGGCCTCGTTGTAGAAGTAGACGAGGGGCCCGGTGTCCTGCGGGAGGCCCACGATGGCGTCGCCGACCTTCATGCCGCTGAACGCACCGGCCGAGAAGTCGTCCTCATACTTCTTCGCCTCGTCCGCGACGTCCTGCAGCAGTCCCTTGACGAACAGCTGCGGGACCTCCGAGTAGCCCGTCTGCGCGAGGCAGGGTCCGTTGCCGGCCTTCACGTCGGTCTCGAGCTTGAGGATCATGTCGCTCGACTTGCCGTCGAACTTCGTCGCCTTCACCTGGATGTCGGGGTGTTCGGCGTTCCAGCGGTCGACGATCTCGGAAGCGGGGGTCATGCCCTCGCCGTCGGGCAGGCGGTGCAGGTACTCGATCGTGATGGGCTCGCCGCTGGCGCCACTGTCACCGGAGTCGCCGGATGAGCAGGCTGCGAGGCCGAAGGCCGACACCGCGCCGACCGCGACGATCGCGGCGGTGCGGGTGAAGCGAGGGGTGATTGCCATGCTGTTCTCCTCTTTGAGGTCATGTTCCTGCGGATCGCCCTGGGCGGGGGTGACGCCGAGGCGCCGTCGATCACAAGCACATCCAACCACAGAATGTTTGCGCTCACAACCGACAAAAGAAGTCGGTGACGCTTATACTCGGCCTCATCGAGGGAGCGCTGACATGCTCTGACACGCACACGCCGACCGTCGGTTTCGCGGCGATGCCCCGATCCACCGGAGAGGACATCCGCCGATGACACGAAGCCCGCTCGTCCTGATGAACGATTGGGTCTCCGCGATGCCTCCGCGAGCGTTGGTCGAGACCGCGCTCCGCGAAGGCTACGACGGGGTGGAGCTCTGGCTTCCCTCGGAGTCGAGCGCCCGGCGCGAGCTCGTCGCGGTGATAGACGAGACCGGTGCGCCGGTCTCGTTGCTCGTCGGAAGCGTCGAATCCGATCCTGAGGCGCACCGCCGCGCGCTCGCGCTGCAACTGGATGCCATCGGTGCCGAGGGCATCGCCCCGCTGCACATCACCCTGCACGCCGGTCGGGACCACTGGAGGGAGCGGGACCTGGATGCGCTCGCCGGCTGGATCGTCGCCGAGCGCGAGCGGACCGGCATGGACATCCTGGTCGAGACGCATCGTGCGCGGATGCTCCCCTCCGCGCACTCCTCGGCGCGATTGCTCGAGAGGCATCCGGGCCTCCGGCTGACGCTCGACGTCTCCCACTGGATGGTCTCGGCCGAGTCGCTGTTGCAGGATCAGCCCGAGGCCATGGCGCTGGCTGTCGACCGTGCCGACCATATCCATGCGCGATTCGGGCACGCGCAATCCCCCCAGATCGATGACCCGCGATCTCCGCGGTGGGCGTCCGCTGTCGAGGCGCAGTGGGGATGGTGGGACCTCGTCGTCGACCGTCTGCGCTCCGAGGGCCGTCGCCCGACTTTCCTGGCGGAATTCGGACCGTCGGACTACGCGACGCCGGACCCGCGGACGGGTCTGCCGCTCGGTGATCCCGCCGCACTCAATCGCTGGATCACCGGGCAGATTCGTGCCCGCTACGCCTCCGACGAGTGATCGCGAACTCTGGGCCCGTCGGGACCGGTCTCTGAAGCGACGCATGTTTGCGCTCACAAGCCCCATGTGAGGACATCCACGGTCGATCCGGTGCGCGCGGGGAGACGATCATGCACGGTGGGTGTGGATCTCATCACCCACGCGGATCATGCCACCACCCGGGGGCCGGCCGTCGTCCGACGGCGCCCAGCCGGGCAGGAGCAGGCGTCCGAGGGTCGGCTCCTGCTGGGCGAAGGCGCTCGTGAGGGTGGTGAGCACCTTGGCATCCCGCACGCCCGTGTCCGGGTTCGCGTGGGTCGCGAGGCAGCGCACGATGGGGCCGGCGGCCTGGAAGGCGACGTCGCCGACGCGCACCTGGCCGGTCCACTCGAGCTCGCTCCAGGGAGAGGCGTCGTCGATCACCACGTTGGAGCGGAAGCGTCGGTCGTCGACGTTCGTCCCGAGGGCTTCCCCCAACGCGCGAACGCTGGCTCGGCCGTGAATCGAGACGTAGCCCCGCGGGCGGTCCTGGAAGCGCGATGTCTCCCCGTCACCGACGAGCACGAGCGGGAGGCGGCCGGGGCGTCGCAGCCGACGGCCCTCCGAGGTCGCGAGGACGAAGTCGGTGACGGCATCGGTCAGCTCGCGCCGTCCGCCGTCGTCGAGGGTCGCCTCGACGAGCACCGAGCCGGCGTGTTCGATGCGGATGCGTCGGGTCTCGTCGTCATAGCTCGTGCGCAGGGCGGCGAGCGCGGGAAAGTCCTGGAGGGCGAGCCCCTTGGCCTTGGGCCAGTAGTCGAAGCCGTCGCGGTCCTCCGGCTCGGCGGCATCCGCGAACCGGAAGGCGAGCACGCGATCGCCGGTGATCCGGCCGTCGGGCTGCACGGTCAGGGAGTCCCGACGCTCGGGGGTGAGCCCCTTGATCGGGTGACGGTAGAGGGCGACGACGTGTGCCATGAGGAGATCCTCTCAGCTGGCGACGTCGGGGCATGACAGACAGTGCTCTGTCGCTGAGCACATCGTCTCAGCGCCAGAGCACGACGAAACACCCGCACGTGGTGCGGGTGCGACGAACAGAGGGGCGGTCAGGCCTTCTCTAGTTCGTCCTCGTCTTCGTCGGCATAGTCATCGGCCCACTTGTCGACATACGCGTCTTCGTCGGTCGGATGACCCAACTCGCGCTCGAGAGCGGAGTAGTTCACCGACGGACTGTACGCCTTGAGTTCGCGGGCGATCTTGGTGTGTTTCGCCTTCTGACGGCCACGGCCCATGCGCGAGACCCCCTCACGAGTTAAGCTGCGGGCTGTTCAGGCCCGATGCATTTCACGACACCGGCTGAACGCCGGTAAGAGTAGCATTCAGAATAGCACGCGGGTACGACCCTCTGGCTGATGCCAGGCCGGTGAAGGGAACGATCATCATGACCGACAACACCTCCACTCCGTCCGACGAGGCCGCACAGAATGCGGCACTGCAGAAAGCCGTCATCGTCGGCATGCAGCTGGACCAGGACCGACACGTGATCGATGAGGCCGTCCGCTACGCGCGACTGCTGAGCGCACCGCTCGTGGTCGCGCACGTCGACGTCACGCGCTTCGTGACGTACGAGGACCCGGACGGCTACGTCCACTCGGCTCCGATCGACATCAACTTCGACGCCGGAGCCGCGGAGTTCGAGGCGGTCGAGGCCGCTGCGGCCACGCTGCTCGCGGGCACTGACGTCACCTGGACGGCGCGGCAGCTGGTCGGCGATCCGGCTCTGGCGATCAAGCAGCTCGCCAACAAGCTCGACGCACAGCTGATCGTCGTCGGTACACGCAAGCGTGGCATCGGCGAGTCGATCAGGGAGTTCTTCACCGGATCGGTGGCCGCGCGCCTCGCGCACCGGCAGCATCGTTCGATCCTGGTCGTGCCGCTCGGAGAGTCGGTGCCGGACGAGCAGAAGGAGATCTGGCCCGAGAAGTAGCGGCCGTTCCCCGGACGCAGAAGAGGCCCCGTCGGCGATTGCCGGTGGGGCCTCTTCTCGTGCGGCGTCACCGCATGTGGATGACGATGCCGTGACGTCGCGCGGAGGGTGACGTCTGCACGACGGGTGGGGTGCGGAGCTGCGGTGGTCGCGCGTGCACCGGCAGAAGAGGTTCCACCCGCGCGCGGGCGTCGTCCTGCCGCGGACGTGCCGCACCCGGCTCCGAACCGATCACGGGCGTGGCGTGCTCAGGGCGACCGTGACACCGCGTGCGGCGGTGTCGAGCGCCGCTTCGAGCTCGGTGACGACCGAGGGGGAGAGGGTGCCGCCCTTCGCGATGTGGGTGCGCAGATCGGTGCGCACCCGTGCCCGGAAGGCGTTGATCACGGCATCGGCGCGGTGCATCTCCTCGCGGCTGACGAGCCGGGAGTCGTCGGTCGCTGTGCGGGGACGGTTCTTCGCCGCCGTGCGCTCGCCCTTCTCGGCCGCTGCCAGATCGGCGCGAAGGCTCTTCATCGCGTCCTGGACGCTCTGCCGCACCTCGCTCGCGATCAGTCGCACCGAGTCGGTGAGGCCGGCTTCGATGCCGGCGAGGTCGCCCTCGCGCGACGCGAGCTCCGCCCGCCCAGCCTCGGTGATGGAGTAGATGGTGGTGCGGCCGTCGACGGTCTTGGTGACCAGCCCCTCTTCCTCGAGCTTCGCGAGCCGGGGATAGATGGTCCCGGCGCTCGGCGTGTAGGTGCCGCCGGTGCGATCGGTGAGCGACTGGATGATGCCGTAGCCGTGCTGCGGCGCCTCGGCGAGCAGCGACAGCAGGTACAGGCGCAGATCGCCGTGGGAGAAGACCGCGGGGCTCATGCTTCCCACTCCGGGTCGTCGGCGATCGATGCCGGGGTGCGGCGGAGGACCGTCACGCCCCCCGAGACGGAGTTCGCGCGCAGGTCGACGAAGCGTCCGGCGAGCTCCCCGGTCGTGCCCGTGTAGTTGCTGGGGCCCGAGGTGCTGCGCTCGACCCCGTCGATCAGCAGGCGTCCGCTCAGCGACCGGATGACGTAGTTCGCGGCGAGCGACTCGTCGAGGCGCACGGTGGTGCCGCCAGAGACCGAGTTGACGTTGATGGTGTTCACGTCGCCCGCGGCGTCGACCAGCGTGGAGCCCGAGACGATGTCGACGGTCGCCCGGCGCACGGCACCGGTGACGGCCACATCGCCCGAGACGCTGTTCGCGCTGATCGAGCCGGTGAGGCCGCGCACCTGCACGTCGCCCGACACGGAGTTGACCGTGAGGTCGCCGATCAGGGTGTCGACGATGATGTCGCCCGACACGGTGTTGAGGCGGGCATCGTTGCGGAGCCCGGAGACCAGAGCGCCGGCACTGACGACGCCGAGGTTCAGGGCGATCGCGCGGGGGACCGCGACGCTCACCTCGGCGCGGGGCCCGCCGGAGCCGAAGTTGCGGAACACCTCGAGGAAGTTGTCCCAGCCCAACTGCGGGTGGTCGATCTCGACCTCGCCGTCGTGGGATTCGATGCGCAGGTCCTTGGTGGTGACGCCGTGCACCTCGATGCGGATGCCCGGTTCGTCATGGGCGACGATGTCGACCTGTCCACCGACGAGGCCCACCTTGAGGCGGGTGACGGATTCGATGTCGATGACGCGTTCCTCGCCGGGGGCGATGAGCCACTTCTCGGTCATGTCTGCTTCTCCTGGGTTGAGGGTCACGATATATCGTGTGTTGCCACGATAACACGATATATCTCGATCCTGTCAAGAAGGGAGCGCGAATATTCGCTGAAAGATGTTGACCTTGACGCAACGTCAACTTCTAGAGTTCAAGACATCACCGCACAACCACGAACGAGAGGAGGCGGTATGGAGACGGATGACTGGTCGATCCAGGAGATCGCCCGCCTCGCCGGAACCACGAGCCGCACACTGCGGCACTACGACGACATCGGCCTGCTGTCGCCCTCGCGCATCGCGCACAACGGCTACCGGCACTACGACGGCCCGGCGCTGGTGCGTCTGCAGCGCATCCTGCTGCTGCGGGAATTGGGGCTCGGTCTCCCGAAGATCGCGGACGTGCTGGGATCCGCATCGGACAGCGATGCCGCAGCGAGCGAGGCATCGGCCCTGGAAACCCATCTCGCGCTGCTGCGCGACGAGCAGACCCGGCTGGCGCGTCAGATCGCGTCGGTCGAATCCACCATCACGGCATTGAGAGGAGGTGAGAACCTCATGGCAGAGAACATGTTCGACGGCTTCGACCACACGCAGCACAAGGAGGAAGTCGAGGAACGCTGGGGGAAGAAGGCCTACGCCGACAGCGACAGCTGGTGGCGCGGGATGACGGACGCCGCGCGCGCCGACTGGCAGCAGCGCGTGTCCGACCTCGGGCGCGACTGGATCGCCGCCGCGGAGAGCGGCATCGATCCGGCTTCACCCGCGGCCCAGGAGGTCGCGCGTCGCCACGTCGAGTGGCTCACGGGCATCCCGGGCACACCCGCCGCCGTCCCCGGCGGAGACGTCAAGGCATACGTGATCGGGCTCGGCGAGATGTACGTCGCGGATCCGCGCTTCGGCGCGAACTACGCGACATCGTCCGGCGGCACGCACGGTGCGGAGTTCGTCCGCGACACGCTCCGCGTCTACGCGGAGGGCAACCTCTAGGCCACGTACCGAGCCGACCCCCTCCTGAGCGATGTCCGCGCAGGAGGGGGTCGTTCGCGTCCGGCACACGGCCTAGCCGACCGGCGCACTCGCGTGCAAGGGGGAGCCTGAGGCCCGGGCGCGGGCGTAGGGTCATGCCATGGTCCACCGCCGTGAGCGCGCGAACAACGCGCCGCTGTTCGCCGCTGCGGCCACGGCCTACGCCGTGAACTGCGCACTCGGCGCATCCGTCGCCGCGCGCCTGGTCGACACCAGCCGCTTCCGCTGGCTGCACCACGCGCTCTACATCGCGACATGTGCGACCTCGGCTGTCGCCGTCGTGGCGGGCTGGTCGCGGGGGCCGCGCACGGGTGGCCGTCGCGCTGCGGTCGGGCTGCTCCCCGCCGCCGTGCCGCTCGCGGCCATCCCGTACCTCGGCACGCACAGCCGGCGGCATCCGCTGGTCGCGCTCGCCGCCGCCCCCTTCATCGTCGCAGGGCTGGTGCTCTCGCGATCCGCCGCCGACCGGAAGTGAAACGCATGGAACTGCTCGATGCCATCCGCCGCCGCAAGACCACCAACGGCGCATTCCTGCCCGACCCTGTCTCCGAGGACCATCAGCGCATCCTCCTCGAAGCCGCGGGCCGCGCTCCGTCGCAGCTGAACAGCCAGCCCTGGCGATTCGTGGTGATCGAGAGCCGCGAAACGATCGAGCAGATCGCCCGCATCTCGGGCGAGAGCATGACCGAGGCGATGTCGAACGGCACGTTCTTCGAGCGGTACAAACCGTACTTCCGCTTCAGTCAGGCCGAGATGGAGGAGAAGCGCAGCGGGATGCTGTTCGACAAGCTGCCCGCCGCGCTCCGCCCGTTCACGAGCCAGGTGTTCACCAAGCGCGGGCAGACGCTCATGAACACCTTCGGAGTGCCGAAGACCCTCGGTGCCGAGAACCGGAAGCTCGTGGCGGGGTCGCCGCTGCTGCTGGGCGTGATGCTCGACCGCAGCGAGTACCGGCCGGGGCAGCTCTCGTCGTTCTATTCGGTGTTCAGCATGGGGGCGGCGATGGAGAACGTCTGGCTCACCACGGTCGAACTCGGCATGGGCATCCAGTTCATCTCGTTCCCGATGGAGGTGCCGGGCCGCTGGGACGAGATCGTGCAGCTGTTGCGGGTGCCGGACGATCTCGAACTCATGGCCGTCTACCGGCTGGGCTACCTGCCGCCGGAACAGCGTCGCCCCGCGATCGACTGGTCGAGCAGCCAGCGCAAGCTCGTGTCGCAGTACGTGTTCCGCGAGAACGGGGAGACGCCGCAGCAGGGGTGGGACGGCGCGCCTCCCGCCGGCGACATCACTCCGGGTCCGCCGGCGTCAGGGGAGTGAGGTCTCGCAGCGCCGGACCCTCGAGGCGGGTGCCGTCCGGCGCGAAGCGCGAGGCGTGCAGCGGGCAGTCCCACGAACACTCGGCGTCGTTCCAGGCGAGCACGCCGCCCAGGTGCGTGCACACCGCGCTCACGGCCCGCGTCACACCGTCGACGGTGGAGACCGCGACCGGGCGCCCTGCGCGATTCGCCACCACGCCCTGGCCCTCGGCCGGTTGCGGCACCGGCGTGCGGCGGGTCTCCGCCTCCACCCAACCGGAAGCGAGCGCCGTCGCGACCTTGCCGCCCTCGACCGCACCGCGAGCGAGGTCGGCGGGCACGGTCAGACGCGTGCCGATCATGGTGATCCAGGTCGGGCGATCGCGTCGGGGCGTGCCCAGGATCTCGGAGGTGAGGCGCTGCGCGGCGGCGGGGGCGTTCGACAGCCCCCACTTCCCGTAGCCCGTCGCGAAGCGGATGCGGCCGAGGCCGCGCGGCATCGCCCCCACGAACGGGATCAGGTCGTGCGACTCGTAGTCCTGCGCCGACCAGCGGTGCGTCTCCTCCGCACCGGGGAAGTGCAGCTGCGTCCAGGCGACGAGGTCCTCCACCGCGGCCCTCTCGCCGCCGGATCGGCCGACCGGGTGCCCGTTGCCGCCCACGATCAGTCGGGCGCCGCCACCGGGGCCGTCCGCGACGGTCACCGGGCGGATGGAGCGCGTCGGTCCGTCGACCGAGAGGAACGTCCCCTCCGGAACGCCGTCCGGCACGCGGAAGGACACGCAGTACGACCGGAGCCCCCGCGTCTTGGCGAAGTACAGACCTCGGTCGGTGATCGGGGTGCCCGTCGCGAGCACGATGTGGTCGGCGAAGAGCGGCCCGTGCGCGGTGTCGACGCGACCGGCCAACGCGTGGGTTCCCGTCGCGCGAACGCCGGTGTGGAGCGTGCCGCCGCCGGTGAGAAGCTCCTCAGTGAGGGCGAGGCAAACGGCCACGGGGTCGATCGCGACCTGCTCGTCGAGCGCCACGGCGGCGGCCACCGGGAACGGGGTCGCGGGGAGTGAGGTGGGCGACGCCAATCGCGTCGGCAATCCGGCTTCCCGAGCCGCGGAGTGCTGCTCGTCGACCGTGTCGATGCCGGAAGGGCCCTGCGCGTACGAGTGGTCGGTGTGTCGTGTGAAGGGGACTCCAGCGAGCTCGGCGAATGCGAGCAGCCATTCCATGCCCGAGCGGTTGGCGTCGACGTAGGCGCGCACGAGCGCAGCCGGATGATGGCGCCGGATCGTCGCGAGCTGGCCACCCTGCAGCAGGGAGAGCTTGCCCGTGTTGGCCCCCGTCGCGAGCTCGGCGACCTCGCCCGCCTCGATCACAGCCACGTCGAGCCCGGCTCTGGTGAGCATCACCGCCGTGGAGAGACCGGTGATCCCGGCGCCGACGATGACGACGTCGTGGTGCGCGCCGGGTTCGAAGGGGGATCCGACGGGCAGGGTGCGGTCGAGCTTCCACAGGGGATTCATGTCGTCAGTCAACGCCCTTCGCGTCCCGGTATCCACCGCCTTGACATCCGCAGGGGCCGCTGCCATCCGGCGAACGCCGCGCTGCTCGGCGACTACAGTGGCGGACGTGAACCTCCGCCGCATCCTGCTCGTCGCCGCCGGCGGCACGGTGGGGACGGCCGCGCGGCTCGGCCTCGGCCTCGCGCTCCCGGATGGGGGCGGAATCCCCGTCGCGGTGCTCATCGCCAACGTCGTCGGGGCCCTGCTGATCGGCGTGCTGGCGGCCCGCCTGCCCGCATCGGCCGACCTGCGGCTGATGCTCGGCACCGGAGTGCTCGGCGGATTCACGACCTACAGCGCGTTCATGACCGGCACTGTCGCCCTGTGGGCTGACGTGCCTGCTCTCGCCGCCGCCTACGCGGTGGGCAGCCTCGTTCTCGGGCTCGGTGCGGCAGCTCTCGGGCTGCGTCTCGGCCGGCCCCGGACGGGACGGGCATCATGAGCCCGCTGCTGTTCCTCGGTGCCGCGCTCGCCGGAGGGGTCGGCGCGGTGCTGCGCTACCTCGCCGATCTCGGCGTCGCCCGTCTCGCGGGTCGTCGGTTCCCCTGGGGCATCCTGCTGGTGAACCTCACGGGCTCGTTCGCGCTCGGACTGGTCACCACCGCCCTGCCGGATGCCGCCTTCCTTCTCGGCGCCGGGTTGTTGGGCGGCTACACGACCTTCAGCACGGCGATGCTCGACACGGTGGCCCTGTGGCGCGACGGCGAGCGCCCCGCGTCGACGTTCAATGCGATCGGGATGCTGCTGCTCGGTCTGCTCGCCGCGGGCCTCGGTCTCGCCCTCGGTTCAGCCCTGTAATCGAGGGTTGCGGGGTGCGGCCCCCTCGGGCTACTCTCCTTGCTAATCGATTAACGCTAAACGATTAACATCCGTTTCTGCACTCGTGCACCTGTCGAAGGAGACACCGATGCCCCGTACGACCCGCCGCGCTCTCGGCGCCCTCGCCGCGTCAGCGGTCGCCGTCCTCGCCCTCAGCGCCTGCTCCTCCTCCTCGACGGGCGGCGGCAGCTCCGACGGCGAGGTCACCCTCAGCTATGCCATCTGGGACGAGAACCAGAAACCGGCGATGGAAGACATCGCCGCTGCCTTCACGAAGGAGAACCCGAACGTCACGATCGACATTCAGGTCACGCCGTACAAGGAGTACTTCACGAAGCTGCAGACGGCGGCATCCGGCGGTTCGGCGGCCGACGTCTTCTGGATGAACGGCCCGAACTTCCAGCTCTACGCGTCGAACGGGCAGCTCGCTCCTCTCGATGACGGTGGCATCGACGCCGCGGACTATCCGCAGGGCCTCATCGACCTCTACACCTACGACGGCAAGCTCTACGGCGCCCCGAAGGACTTCGACACCGTCGCCCTCTGGTACAACAAGGCGCTCTTCGACGCGGCGGGTGTGGAGTACCCCTCCGCGGACTGGACCTGGGACGACTTCACCGCGGCCGCCGCGAAGCTCACCGATCCCGCGAAGGGCCAGTTCGGGGTCGCCGCCAGCCAGTACGGCCAGGAGAACTTCTACAACTCGATCGCCCAGGCCGGTGGTGAGGTGATCTCCGCCGACGGGACGAAGAGCGGATACGGCTCGCCCGAAGCGCTCGCCGGCATCGAGCTGTGGACCGACCTGATCGCGGCGGGCTCCTCGCCCACGGCGCAGCAGATGACCGACACCAACCCCGAGGACTTCTTCCTCTCCGGCAAGGTCGCCATGTTCCAGAACGGATCCTGGGCGGCCATCGCTTACGCGGACAACGCCGACATCGGCGGCAGCGTCGATGTGGCCCCGCTCCCCGCCGGAGCAGAGGGCAACCAGAGCGTGATCCACGGTGTCGGCAACGTCGCCAACGCGAAGAGCGCACACCTCGCCGAGGCCAAGGCGTTCGCCGAGTTCGCCTCCGGAGAGCAGGCGGCGAAGATCCAGGCCGAGACCGGCACCGTGATCCCCGCGTTCGAGGGCACGCAGCAGGCGTGGGTCGACGCTCTGCCCCAGTACGACCTTCAGGTCTACATCGACGCGCTCGAGAACGCCGTGCCGTACCCGGCCTCGAAGAACACCTCCGCCTGGACGAGCATCGAGAGCGAGGTGCTCTCGCAGGTGTGGTCGGGCGCGGTGTCCCCGAAGGACGGCCTCCAGGATCTCGCCGACCAGATGCAGGCGGCACTGGACGCCGAGCAGGAGTGACCGCATGACCGTCATCGCGCCGCGCGCGGTCGAGACGGCGGAGCGGGTGCCGGAGCCGCAGAGCCCCGGCACCCGCCGCCGCCGACGGAGTCCGGGAGCGTCCCCCTGGTGGGCGCTGGTCTTCCTCGGCCCGACCGCCCTCGGGATCGCCGCGTTCTATCTCTGGCCGACCGTCCGCACCCTCATCATCTCGTTCACCAAGTCAGGCCCGTTCGGCGGGGCCGAGTGGGTGGGAATCGAGAACTACACGCGCCTGTTCCAGGACCCCGAGCTGATCGGAGCCCTCCGCAACACCGCGATCTACACGATCATCGCCCTCATCGGCATTCCCCTCGCGGTCGGCATCGCCGCGCTGCTGAACACCGCCGGCCTCAAGGGGCGCAGCGCCTACCGCACGCTGTACTTCATCCCCGTCGTCACCATGCCGGCAGCCATCGCGCTGGTGTGGCGCATGATCTACAACGGCGACTACGGAGTGTTCAATGCGGCCCTCGGTGCCGTCGGGATCGAGGGCCGCAGCTGGCTCACCGACCCGAACACCGCGCTGGTCGCGATCGCCGTCGTGGGCATCTGGGCGGGGCTCGGCACCAACATCGTCATCTTCCTCGCCGGACTCCAGGGCATCCCCGACACGATCATGGAGGCGGCCGACCTCGACGGCGCGGGCCCGGTGCGCAAGTTCTTCTCGATCACGATCCCGCTGCTGTCGCCGTCGATCTTCTTCGTCAGCGTGATCAGCGTGATCGGAGCGCTGCAGGTGTTCGACCTCATCTACATGATGCTCGGCCGCAGCAACCCCGCGATGCCGAACACCCGCACCGTCGTCTATCTCTTCTATGAGGCGGGCTTCCTCGACAACGACCGCGGCTATGCGGCCGCCATCGCCTTCCTCCTGCTCGTGATCATCCTGATCCTCACGATCGTGCAGTTCCGTCTGCAGAAGAAGTGGGTGCACTATGAGTGACGTCTCGCTCGACACACGCGCCGTGGTCGGCGCCCCCGTGGGCCGCTCCGGAACCCGGGCGGGGAAGCCGAGGAACCGCGGCCTCTGGATCGTGCACCTCGTGCTGATCCTCGGCGCGGTGCTGATGGTCTTCCCGTTCGTCTGGCAGCTGCTGACCTCGTTCAAGACGCTGTCCGACTCGGTGCAGGTGCCGCCGTCGTTCCTGCCGCGCGAATGGGTGTTCACGAACTTCGCCGAGGTGTTCGACTCGATGCCGTTCGGACAGATGTTCCTGAACTCCGTGTGGCTCACGGTCGGGCGCACGGTCGGCCAGGTGGTGCTGTGCACCATGGCGGGCTACGCGTTCGCACGCATCCCGTTCCCCGGCCGCAACGCCCTGTTCGTCGTGTTCCTCTCGGTGCTCATGGTGCCGTCGCAGCTGTACCTGCTGCCGCAGTACGAGATCATCCAGTCGCTGGGCTGGCTCAACACGCTGCAGGCGCTCATCGTGCCGGGCATCTTCAGCGCCTTCGGCACCTTCCTGATGCGGCAGTTCTTCATGTCCATGCCCGCCGAGCTGGAAGAGGCCGCCCGCATCGACGGCGCGAATCCGTGGCAGACCTTCTGGCGGATCATGGTTCCGCTCGCGAAGCCTGGCATCATCGCACTTGTGGTGTTCACCGTGCTGTGGTCCTGGAACGATCTGCTCTGGCCGTTGATCGTGACGACCGACCCCGCGAAGATGCCGCTGTCGGTCGGGCTCTCGCAGCTGGTCGGCATCCACGGCACCGACTACCCGGTGCTGATGGCCGGCGCGCTGCTGGCGACGCTGCCGATGCTGGTGACCTTCATGATCCTGCAGCGGCAGTTCATCCAGGGCATCGCGTTCAGCGGATCGAAGGGCTGAGACATGGCGAAGAGCGAGCACCAGGCGCCCCGGCGCCCGACACTGCGCATGGTGGCCGAACGGGCCGGTGTGTCGACGGCGACCGTGTCGTATGTGTTCTCCGGACGCGCAGGGGCGGCGTCGGGCGCCGGCGTCGCCGAAGCCACGGCCGCACGCGTGCTGGCCGCAGCCGATGAGCTGAACTACCGCCCGAACAGTGCAGCGCGGGCGATCCGCACCGGACGCAGCGGCATGGTGCAGCTCTCGCTGCACATGCTGAGCGACCCGTGGTCGTTGGCGGTCGCCGACGCGGTGAACGCCGAGGCTAACAAGCACGGGCTCACCACGCTGATCCTCGCCGACGGTGATTGGCACGCGGCCCTGGACCGGGTCGAGAGCGACGTGGCGTACCTCGACGGCGTGGGCCTCGACGACAAGGCGCGGCAGAACCTCGACGACCTCGTGCGTCGCGGTCAGCGTCTCGTGGTGTTCTCCGAACATCTCGAACCCGAGGGCTTCGACGTGATCCGCTCGGATGCGATCCCCGGCTGCGAGATCGCGATGGACCATCTGCTGGAGCGGCACACCAGGATCGGATGCATCGCCGCGGAGGGCGCCGTGCGCCTCGCCGGCACGCAGATCACGCGCTACACGCCCTATGTCGAGAAGATGGCGGCCGCCGGCATCGAACCGGACCCGAGCTGGACGGTGACGTATGCCGACACCCAGGCGAGCGCCTTCACCGCCGCGGTGGAGCTGCTGTCGGGGGAGAACCGACCGCGAGCGGTGTACGCCACCACCGACTTCGCCGCGATCGCCGCGATCAACGCCGCGCACATGCTCGGCCTCCGGGTGCCGCACGACGTCGCGGTGGTGGGCGTGGGCAACACCCCGGACGCCCGCCTGATCGCGCCCACGCTCACGACCGTCGGTCCCACCGACTTCTACGAGCGGCAGGCGTGCATCATCGTCGACCGCGCCCTCGAGACCGACCCCACACCCGGGCGCCTGCACGACTTCGCGTGGACGCTCTTCCCCGGCGGATCGACCGACCTCGACGCCCCCGCACCGCGGGCCCGTTGACCTCGGCATCCTGCACAGACCCATCACACAGAAGGACCATCGTGGATCTCCAGATCGGCATCATCGGCTTCGGCGCGCGCTCGACCCTCCAGGAAGAGGTGCATCGCCCGGGACACGGCTCGCGCATCAGCGCCGTGTGCGATCTCGCACCGCGCGCTCGCGACGACGCCCGCGCTCTCGTGCCGGATGCGCTCGTCACCGACTCTCTCGACGAGCTGCTGGCCTCCGGCGTCGACGCCGTCATGGTGCTCACCCCCGACGACACGCACGCAGCCCTCAGCATCCGTGCCCTCGAAGCAGGAGTGCCGGTGTTCTGCGAGAAGCCCCTGGCGATCGACCTCGCCGACGCCGACACGATGCTCGAGACCGCACGCCGCACCGGCACCGGGCTCTACATCGGCCACAACATGCGGCACATGCCCGTGATCACGCTGATGCGCGGTCTGATCCAGAGCGGACGCATCGGTCAGGTCAAGGCCGTCTGGGTGCGGCACTTCGTCGGTCACGGCGGCGACTTCTACTTCAAGGACTGGCACGCCGACCGTCGCCGCACCACCGGACTGCTGCTGCAGAAGGGCGCTCACGACATCGACATCATCCACTGGCTCGCCGGCGCCTACAGCGAGCGGGTCTCGGCGATGGGCGCGCTGAGCGTGTACGGCGACATCACCGATCGGCGTGACCGCACCGGGGAGCGGATGCCGGACTGGTTCAGCATGGACAACTGGCCGCCGACCGCGCTGACGGGACTGCACCCGGTGGTGGACGTCGAGGACATCTCGATGGTGAACATGCAGCTGGAGGGCGGGATCTTCGCGTCGTACCAGCAATGCCACTTCACACCGGATTACTGGCGCAATTACACCGTGATCGGCACCGAGGGTCGCATCGAGAACTTCGGCGATGTCGCCGGCAGCGAGGTCAAGCTGTGGAATCGTCGTCATGCCGGAGCGGCGGCGGCAGACGAGACCTTCATCGTCCCGGAGGTGCCCGACGCGGGTCACGACGGTGCCGACGCCCTGCTCGTCGCGGAGTTCCTGCGCTTCGTGCGCCACGGCGGACTCACCGAGACGTCGCCCGTCGCGGCGCGCGAGGCCGTCGCCGCCGGCATCCTCGCCACCGCGTCGCTGCGGGGTGACGGCTCCGCGATCGAGATCCCGCCGCTGGATCCCGATCTCGTCGCCTACTTCGAGCGCGGGCAGGTCGAGGCCGCGCTGGTATGAGTGCACCGCGGCCCTCGCGGTGCTGGGGTTGGGGATATACGTGCCCGCCTACCTGGTGCGGCACCGCATCATCCTGACCGCCGGCCCTGCGTTCGCCGCCGACACCTTGGAGGTCCACGACTCCGTGCGGAGCGAGGGCGAGGTCCGTTCCCAGCATCTTCACAATCCTGAAATGTACAAACGTACATGTACGGATGTCCAAGGGGGCGGGATGAGGCAAGGGGAGCGTCGGCGACGTGACCCTGAGGCGCGCCGTCGGGAGATCGTGACCGCGACGGCCGAGCTCATCGTCGAGGTGGGCGCCGACGCCGTCACACACCGCATGGTGGCCGCGCGTGCCGGGGTGCCTCTCGGGGCGACGACGCAGTACTTCGACACCCTCGACGACCTCAGGGCCGCGGCCTTCCGCGCGCTCGCCGAAGAGGTCGACGCACGTCTCGACGGCGTGCGGCAGACCCTCGCCGAACGCGGTGACAGCCCCGACGTGATCGCCGCCCTCGTGTTCGAGAGCATGGACGACCACCATGCCGTGCAGGCCGACCGCGCCGTGGTCACCGCCGCCGTGCACGACCCCCGCCTGCGGGATCTCGCCCGCCATCTGTCGGACCGCCTCGTCGACCTGCTCACGCCGACCTATGGCGAAGACCGTGCCAGAGCGGCGATGATCTTCATCGACGGCGTCATGTGGAGCATGCAGATCCGCGACGACCGTCTTGCCCAGTCCTTCATCGAGTCCGCACTGGCGCGGATCCTCGGAGACGACGTCTCCACCCCTTCCGCAGCGACAGCCATACCCTGACACCGAGGAAACCGCCTTGTCGAAACTCGCCATCCTGAGCCTGAAGAACCGCGCGCTCATCGCCCTCATCACCATCGTCGCGGCGGTGTTCGGCGGGCTCGCGCTCACGAATCTCAAGCAGGAACTCATCCCCTCGCTCGAGCTGCCGGCACTCGTCGTCATGACGACCTACCCCGGCGCTTCGCCCGAGGTGGTCGAGAACGACGTATCCACGCCGGTCGAAGCGGCGATCCAGGGCGTGCCCGGTCTGGAGTCGACGACGGCGACCAGCACCACGAACGCCTCGATCGTGCAGGCGATGTTCGCCTACGGAACGAATCTCGCCACAGCCGAGCAGAAGATCCAGCAGGCGATCAACCGCATCTCTTCGCAGCTGCCGGAGGATGTGACGCCGCAGGTGCTGTCGGTCTCCATCGACGACTTCCCCGTGATCCAGGTCGCCGTCACCGGCTTCGAGGATGCCGACAACGCCCAGGCCCAGCTCGAATCGGTCGCGATCCCCGAACTCGAAGACGTCGACGGCGTCAACGCGGCCGAGATCGTGGGCGGGGTCGGGCAGCGCATCAGCATCACCCCGGACGTCGCGAAGCTCGCCGCTGCCGGCCAGAGCACCTCGGCGATCAACGACGCACTCGACCAGAACGGCACGCTGTTCCCCGGTGGCGACATCACCGAGAACGGTCAGACGCTGACGGTGCAGACGGGCGCGAAGATCACCTCGGTCGAGGAGATCGCCGCCCTTCCGCTGGTCGGCACCGACGTCACGATCGGCGATGTCGCGACGGTCGTTCAGGAGTCCGACCCCGTCACCTCCATCTCCCGTGTCGACGGCAAGGATGCGCTGTCGATCTCCATCACCAAGCTCCCCGCGGCGAACACCGTGGAGGTGTCCAACGGCGTGATCGCCGCGCTCGACACGATCGGCGACGCCTTCCCGGACGCGACCTTCACCGTGATCTTCGACCAGGCGCCGTTCATCGTGCAGTCGATCGAGACGCTCGCCACCGAGGGAATGCTCGGCCTGGTGTTCGCGGTGCTCGTGATCCTCGTCTTCCTGATGTCGGTGCGCTCCACCCTCGTCACCGCGATCTCGATCCCCACCAGCGTGCTCATCACCTTCATCGGGCTGCAGGCGTTCGGCTACTCGCTGAACGTGCTCACCCTCGGTGCGCTCACTATCGCGATCGGTCGCGTGGTCGACGACTCCATCGTCGTGATCGAGAACATCAAACGTCACTACGTGGGCGATGCCGACAAGGGCGATGCGATCCGCCTCGCGGTGCGCGAGGTCGCGATGGCGATCACAGCTTCCACCATCACGACAGTGGCGGTCTTCCTGCCGATCGTCTTCGTCGGCGACATGGTCGGCGAGCTCTTCCGGCCGTTCGCGATGACGGTGACGATCGCGATGGTCGCCTCGCTCCTGGTCGCCCTGACGATCGTGCCGGTGCTCGCCTACTGGTTCCTCAAGCCGGGCAAGCCGTTGCTCGACGAGCACGGCGATGCGATCGACCCCGAGCACCCGGACGCGCCGCCGACGTGGCTGCAGCGCCAGTACCGGCCGATCCTGGGCTGGACGCTCAAGCACTCCGGTGTCACGGTGATCCTCGCGGTCGTCGTGCTCGGCGCCACGCTCGCCGCAGCGCCGCTGATGAAGGTCAACTTCCTCGGCGACTCCGGCCAGAACACCATGACGATCACACAGGACCTCGGCCCGACGGCGAGCCTCGAGGCAAAGTCGGATGCGGCGGTGGCGGTCGAAGACGCCCTGCTCGACATCGACGGCATCGAGCACGTACAGGCCTCGATCGGCACCAGCGGTTCGGCGCTCAGCGACGCCTTCTCGGGCGGTGCGGGTGTCACGTACTCGGTGCTCACCGACTCGAACGCCGATCAGGAGAAGCTCCGCGCGGATGTGCAGGATGCGATCGACGGCCTTGGTGACGATGTCGGGGATGTCGCGGTCTCGGCCTCGGCCGGCTTCGGATCGAGCGACATCGAGATCACGGTCAGCGCCTCGAGCTCGGACGACCTCCAGACGGCGACCACCGCGCTGGTCAAGGAACTCGACGGGAAGGACGGCGTCGGCCAGGTGAGCGACAACCTCGCCGCGTCGCTGCCGTACATCGCCGTCGTGGTCGACAGGGAAGCCGCCGCCCAGCGTGGACTCTCCGAGGTCGCGGTCGGTGCCATCGTGTCGGGCACCATGCGTCCGCAGCAGGCAGGATCCGTCGAGATCGACGACACCGCGCTGACGGTCTACATCGTGACCCCGAACCCGCCGACCACGGTCGACGCGCTCAAGCAGCTCACCATCCCGACGCCGACCGGCATCGTGCAGCTGCAGGACATCGCGACCGTCGAGCAGCAGAACGGACCCACCTCGATCACCACGGAGCAGGGCCGTCGTACCGCGACGATCACCGTGCCGCCGGCGTCCGACAACCTCGCCACAGCCACGCAGTCCGTGAACACCGCGCTCGCGGCGGTCGACCTGCCCGACGGTGCATCCGCCGAGGTGGGCGGTGTCGCGTCGCAGCAGGCCGACTCGTTCTCGCAGCTGGGGCTGGCGATGCTCGCGGCGATCCTGATCGTCTATGTGGTCATGGTCGCGACCTTCAAGTCGCTGCGCCAGCCGCTGCTGCTGCTCATCTCGGTGCCGTTCGCGGCGACCGGGGCGATCCTGCTGCAGATCATCACGGGTGTGCCGCTCGGCGTCGCATCGTTGATCGGCGTGCTGATGCTCATCGGCATCGTGGTGACGAATGCGATCGTGCTCGTCGACCTCGTGAACCAGTACCGGGAGAAGGGTCTGTCGACCATCGAGGCGGTGAAGGCCGGTGGTGAGAAGCGTCTGCGACCGATCCTGATGACCGCGCTCGCCACCATCCTCGCCCTCACTCCGATGGCCCTCGGCATCACGGGTCACGGCGGCTTCATCTCGCAGCCGCTCGCGATCGTCGTGATCGGCGGTCTGATCTCGTCGACGGTGCTGACGCTGATCGTGCTGCCCACGCTCTACAACCTCGTCGAGGGGGCCAAGGAACGACGCGCGGCGCGCAAGGCGGGAGGAACGGATGCCGGAGGAACCTCGGCTCCGGATGCTCCTGTCGGCCCGGATGCATCCGGTGCCGCCGTGGCGTCGGCTCAGCCGGTGCTGATCGATGCCTCGGGTCTGCCGCATGCGCCGCAGCTCACCCGCCGCGAGCTGCGCGAGCGCGGGGAGTAGCGCCTTCTCGGCGCCGCCCGGCCGAAACGGAGATCATGTGCGCCGCGGCCGGCGAGTCACCATCCGACTCGCCGGCGCGGCGTCATTCGCTCTCTGTTCTCGTCGGGGAGTTCGCGGCGCGGCGCGTCGAGTCAGCTCAGCGTGATGCCCCAGTGCAGGGTCCAGGTCTCATCGGGGGCGAGCCGGCGGATGCCGAGGCCGCTGTTCAGGGCGTCGGCCGGTGCGGTCATCGGCTCGATCGCGACCGCGAGGCTCTGACCGGGATAAGCGGGTGTCGTGTACACCTGCACGTAGTCGAAACCCTCGCCCTGCCAGAGCGTCACGCGGCGACCGTCCGGTGCGGTGAGCGAATGGTGCACACGTCCGTCGGGATCACGGGCGAGATCCGTGAAGCCGGTGTCGAGGGTGACGTCTCCCAGTCGGACGCCCTCGCGCAGAGCGGCATCGGCCGGTCGGGTGCCGGTGGGGAGCATCCTGTCGTCGGTGTCGAACGCCGTCTGCGCGGGGATCCGCAGCACGAGGTCATGCGGGTCCACGTCGCCGATCGTCACGAACGGGTGGGTGCCGAGGGCCACGGGCGCGGACGTGGTCGACCGGTTGGTGAGCGTGTGCGACACGTCGATGCCGTCGGGCGTGAGCGCGTACTCCACTGTCGTCTCGATCAGGTACGGGTATCCCGTCTGCGGGACGACGGTCGCACGCAGCACGGCTTCGCCCTCGGTGTGCGAGACCTCGTAGGCGGTGAAGCGCAACAGGCCGTGGCTCGCGTTGTTCAGCTTCGGCTCGGTGATCGCGAGTCTCCGTGCGGTGCCGTCGTCGTCCCACTCTCCGTCGCGCACCCGGTTCGGCCACGGGACGAGGACCACGCCGGAACAGGCCGGCGTGGGCAGCTCGAGAGGATACGGTGGTACGAGGTCGACATCGTCGATGCGCAGCGAACGCAGGGAGGCGCCGACCTGTGCGATCTGTGCGGTCACCTCGCCGCGTCGAAGGCTGATCTGGGCGCCGGTGGGGGAAGCGGTACTCACCTCGTCATCGTACGGCCACGATCGGGTCGGCGGTCTCTCAGGAGCGTCGGCTACACTTGAGCGGTCGGCTTCGGACACCCGCGCGTTGGCGCGGACGTTTTATGTGTGTGAAGTGTGAGTCCAGGGGCCGATGGTGAGCGTCGCTCGACGCTAATCAACCATCACATGAATGGCCCCGGCCGCTGACAGTCCGGAACCCCGCTGGTCGAGTTCGACCAGGCGCAGGGTGCTCGCGCGTGCGCGCGGCGCTGTTCTCGTGCGAGAACACAGAAAGACACCGCAATGCCGAAGAACAAGAAGCCCCGCGGCGGACGTCCGTCCGCGAACTTCGAACCGCGCTACGGCGCGAAG
This sequence comes from Microbacterium sp. Cr-K32, assembly GCF_000708345.1. Classification (NCBI taxonomy): domain Bacteria; kingdom Bacillati; phylum Actinomycetota; class Actinomycetes; order Micrococcales; family Microbacteriaceae; genus Microbacterium; species Microbacterium sp. Cr-K32. The sequence continues at coordinate 45,558 of NZ_JARD01000011.1, forward strand.
AAGACCTCTTTCCACGACCGTCACAACGGCGGCCCCGCCCGTGACGGCGCACGCGATGAGCGCGGCGGACGAGCGGATGCCGGCGACCGTCGCACCGCTGCATCCGCGGGAGGGTACGACCGTCGCCCCGGCAGCCGCAGCGCCGGCCACCGCGGCTACCGTCCGGCTGAAGCCGAGTCGGGTGCGCCCAAGCAGCGCTGGGGTGCGTCGGAGCGCGCCGGCCGCGACGAGGCGCGCGGGATCCGCAACCGCGCCGAGTCCGGGCGTCGCGAGGCTCCGCACCACCGCAACGACGAGCGCTCCGAGCGCCCGCGCTACAACGACCGTCCGAGCACCGGAAGCCGTTTCGACGACCGTCCGCGTCGCGACGACCGCGGCGGACAGCGCCCGAGCGGACAGCGCCCGACCGGGCCCGGCACGTACCGCGACGACCGCGGCGGCGACCGCCCCCGGTTCGACCGCGACGACCGTGCGCGTCGCGATGACCGCGGCGCCGGCACCCAGCGTCAGGGCTTCCGTGACAACGACCACCGCGATGGCGGGCGTCCGGGTCGCGACGACCGGCGTGGTGCCGAGCGTCCGCGGTTCGACCGTGACCGCGGCACCGAGCGTCCTCGGTTCGACCGTGACGACCGCCCGCGTCGCGATGACCGCGCCGGTGACCGCACCCGGTCGAACGATCGCGGCACCGAGCGCCCCGAGCGTTCATACGACGCCGACCGCGCGCGTCGCGCTTTCGACCGTGACCGCACACAGCGTTCGTACGAGGGCGGCCGCGACGAGCGTTCGCGTCCGTCGACCGGTGGCGCGTACCGCACCGAGCGCCCGCGCCCGCTGACCTCGGACACCCGTGGGCGCCCGGCCCGCAACGAGCGACCGAGCCGCAACGACTGGAACGCCACCAGCCGTCCTGCATCGACCGGAGCGAAGTTCACGCCGGGCGATGACGTCGTGCACGAGCGCCTCGAGGCGAAGTCCGTCGCGGCGGTCGAGGTCGACGGTGTGACCTTCGGCGACCTCGGTCTCGGATCGAACATCGTCGAGACCCTCGTCGGTATGGGTGCGGCCACGCCGTTCCCGATCCAGGCTGCCAGCATCCCCGCCGTCCTCGCCGGGCGCGACGTGCTCGCCCGCGGCCGTACCGGCTCCGGCAAGACCATCGCCTTCGGCGCGCCGCTCGTCGAGCGCGTGCTGCAGTCGCAGGCCGGCAAGCGCCGTGAGTTCGGGCGGTCGCCGCGCGCGATCATCCTCGCTCCGACGCGTGAGCTCGCGCTCCAGATCGACCGCACCATCCAGCCGATCGCCCGCAGCGTCGGGCTGTTCACCACGCAGATCTACGGTGGCGTGCCGCAGGGGCGTCAGGTGGGCGCGCTCAAGAAGGGCGTCGACATCGTGATCGGCACCCCCGGTCGTGTCGAGGACCTCATCAACCAGGGCAAGCTCGACCTCTCGGACTGCCGCATCGCGGTGCTCGACGAGGCCGACCACATGTGCGAGCTCGGCTTCGTCGAACCGGTGCAGCGCATCCTGCGTCACACCGCCGACGGCAGCCAGAAGCTGCTGTTCTCGGCCACGCTCGACCGTGAGGTCGCCGCACTCGTCGACGAGTTCCTCGTCGACCCGGCCGTGTACGAGGTCGCAGGTGAAGACCAGGACTCCAGCACGATCGAGCACCGCGTGCTCGTGATCGAGCACCGCGACAAGGCCGACATCCTCACGTCGCTCGTCGATCGCGACGGCAAGACGCTGGTGTTCGCCCGTACCCGCGCCTACGCCGACATGCTCGCGGAGCAGTTCGACGACGCCGGCATCCCGGCCGTCTCACTGCACGGTGACCTGAACCAGGCCAAGCGCACGCGCAACCTCGAGCGTCTGACGTCGGGGCGCGTGAGCGTGCTCGTCGCCACGGATGTCGCCGCCCGCGGCATCCATGTCGACGATATCGATCTGGTCGTCCAGGCCGATGCGCCCGACGAGTACAAGACGTACCTGCACCGCTCGGGCCGTACGGGTCGTGCCGGCCGCGCAGGTCGAGTCGTCACGCTGATCACGCGTCAGCGTCAGCGCCGCATGAGTGAGCTGCTCGAGCGCGCCGAGATCGATGCGCCGTTCGAGAACGCCCGTCTCGACGACGACGTGATCGAGGAGATCGCCGGTCGCGTTCCGACCGCGGCAGACCTCACCTCCTGACCACTCTCGTGACGAAGGCCCCGTCCGCTTCTGCGGGTGGGGCCTTTCGCGTCGGATCTCGCCAAGTGCACAGGATCTCGCCGAGTGCACGGGATCTCGCCGAGTGCACGGGATGCGTGCGCGTGGAAGCCGTGCGTTCGGCATCAACCCGTGCGCTCGGCACCGTCGCAGGGCGGGGGCGGGGCGGGAACGTCGGTCAGGACAGCTCGTGCACGTGCACGGCGGAGGTCAGGTTCGTGCCGTTGAGGTCGAGATAGATCACGTTCTCGGTCACGGTGAGGGTCATGGTGTTGCGGCGCTCGATCAGGGCTGACGCGGTCTCGATGAATCCGGGGTCGAAGCTGTGGAGGCGGATGTCCTCGCGGCGGTGGATGCGCTTGTCGGTCCACGGCGCCATCACCTTGGCGGGGTCGCGGTGGGTGTACACCACGGTGCGCTCGGCGAGCCTGCTGCCGTAGTGCAGCCGCTCGGCGTCGGGCGCCCCGATCTCGACCCAGACGGTGACGAGGCCGGTGAGGTCGCGCACGAGCACTGCGGGCTCTTCCGTCGAGGAGATGCTGCCGCCGAATGCGATGCCTTCGGCGAACTCGAGCCCGTAGGCCAGCACGCGTGTGAGCATGTACGCATCGGTCTCGGACGGATGCCGGGCCACGCGCAACGAGTAGTCCTCGTAGACTCCGCGATCGGTGTCAGCGAGCTGCACCTCGAATGTGTGGACTGTCGAACCGATCGCCATGATCCTCGAGCCTACGCGGCTGCGGGATGCGCGCCCGACCGCGGGGTCAGAAGAGCATCGGCTGCGCGGGCGCTGCCTCGGCTCGGGCGCTGGGGGTGAACCGCACCGCGGTCGCGGCGGCAGCACTCGTCTGCACATGGCCCTGCCCCGGTCGGAGCCCGCGCCGGGGGTAGTCGTCTTCGTGGCGGCCGTCCAGTCCGTGCATGCGGATGAGCGGACGGGTGCGCTTGGCGAGCCACTGCCGGTATCCCTTCGGCGCCTCGGCGGAAGCCCCGGGATACAGCCCCCGGTACGACGAGACGAGGTCGGGACGATGAGTGTCGAGCCATTGGAAGAACCACGGCTTGACGCCCGGTCGCAGATGCAGGGCGCCGTAGATGACGCTGCGCGCCCCCGCCTCCTTGATGCGCACGAGGGCACTGTCGATCGCGGCGAGCGAATCGGTCATGTGCGGCATGATCGGCATGAGGAACACGGTCACGGGGAACCCGGCGTCGGCCAGAGCCCGCACGGTGTCGAGCCGGGCCTGCGTGGTCGGGGCTCCGGGCTCGATCGCCTTCTGCAGGTCGTCGTCGTACATCGCGATCGACATCTGCACGTCGATCGGCACGCGCTCGGCGGCTTTCGCGAGCAGGGGGATGTCACGGCGGATCAGCGTGCCCTTGGTCAGGATCGATATCGGGGTGCCGGATGCCGCGAGCGTCTCGATGATGCCGGGCATGAGCTTGTATCGCCCCTCGGCGCGCTGGTACGGATCGGTGTTCGTGCCCAGGGCCACGGTCTCGTGCTCCCAGCTGCCTTTGCGCAGCTCTCGTGCGAGCACCTCGACGATGTTCACCTTCACCACGATCTGCGAGTCGAAGTCGGACCCGCCGTCGAGGTCGAGGTACTCGTGCGTGCCGCGGGCGAAGCAGTAGACGCAGGCATGCGAGCATCCGCGGTAGGGGTTGATCGTCCACGCGAACGGCATGCGCGAGGCACCGGGGACGTGGTTGAGAGCAGACTTCGACAGCACCTCGTGGAACGTCATGCCGGCGAACTCGGGGGTGGTCACCGAGCGCAGCACACTCGAGCGGTCTTCGAGGCCGGGCAGCGCCGCCGCGTCCGTCTCTCCGAGCTTCTGTCCCTGCCACCTCATTCGACCATTCGAACAGAAAGACGAAGATATCGCAAGACAGTCTGCAACATATCTTCGAATGAGAAGATGGATCAATGCCCTTCCTGCCGCACGCTCAGCATGCGGCTCCGCGGTCCCCGATCCGCGGGCCCGCATTGCCGATCGGCGTCGCCCTCACTGCCATCGGCATCCTGCTCTCGATCGGTTCCGGACCGGTGTCCTCCTCAGGTGCCGATCCGATGCCGGTGCCGGTCGCGGTCATGCAGGTTCCGCCGGTCAGGGTGGCCGCGACGACCGCGGCCGACCCCTGTGCCGAGCCTTCGGTGCAGCAGGCGATCGCGAGTGGCGACGATGCGGCGGCGATCGCGGGCTTCGGCGGCGGTGCTGCCTTCCGCGAGGCGGTCGTCGCGGGGAACGCTCCGTGCGTCTCGCTCACCGATCCTGCGCGCCTCTGGGTCGTGGTGAACAAGTCGCTGCCGCTGAACCCGCCCGAGTACGAGCCGGCGAATCTCGACTCCGTGCCGCTGCAGATGACGACACCCTCGGGGCGCGTGCGCTCCGACGTGGCCGCGGCGGTCGGTCGGATGGCGGATGCCGCCGCAGCCGCGGGCGTGGGACGCATCGGCGCGAACAACGGCTACCGTTCCTACGGACTGCAGGTGACGACGTACGGATCCCACGTGCGATCACAGGGGCAGGCCGAGGCGGATGCGGGCTCGGCGCGCCCCGGCCACAGCGAGCACCAGACGGGTCTCGCACTCGACGTGGTCGCCTGCGGCACGGGGTGCGGGGGCCTCGACGGCTTCGGAGCGACCGCGCAGAGCGACTGGGTCGCCGCTCATGCCTGGGAATACGGCTTCATCGTGCGTTACGAGCAGGTCGGCACCCCCGTGACGGGGTATGCGCCGGAGCCGTGGCACCTCCGCTACGTCGGAGTCGACCTCGCCGCGGCCTATCACGAGGGCGGATTCCACACGCTCGAAGAGTTCTTCGGCCTTCCTGCCGCGCCGGACTACGCGCACTGAATCGGGGGCTGGAGCCCCGGTTGCGGCATCCGACAAGCGCGGTACCCAGTGTCACGATTTATGGGATGCATTCTCACAACGTCCTGTCCCGCGTCCCCTCTGCGACATAGAATCACCGGAGCAACGATGCATGAGACGTTCAGGAGGACGGCATGGAACGCGACATCTACGACGAGGATCACGAGGCTTTCCGGGACCTGGTCAAGGACTTCGTCAAGCGCCACGTGACAGGCGAAGCGATCGAGCGGTGGGATGCCGCCGGTGAGATCGACCGGGGGACCATGCGCGCCGCCGGCGAAGCGGGTCTGATCGGCCTGTCGGTCCCCGAGGAGTTCGGTGGCGCCGGGATGCTGCAGGACTACCGCTTCCGCACGATCGTCATGGAAGAGGTCATCGCCGCAGGTGCCGGTTCGCTGGCGGGGGCCTTCGGCATCCAGGACGACCTGGCCGTGCCCTACCTCGTGCACATGGGAACGCAGGAGCAGAAGGAGAAGTGGCTGCCCCGCATGGCCACGGGTGAGGTGCTCGGCGCACTCGCCATGACCGATCCGGGAGCGGGTTCGGATCTGCGTGGCATCAAGACCAACGCCAAGAAGGTCGACGGCGGCTACATCCTCAACGGCGCGAAGACGTTCATCTCCTCGGGCACGACGGCCGACGTGGTCGTCACGTTCGTCAAGACCGGTGAGGGCAACCGTCCCGACGCGTTCAGCCTGCTGCTCGTGGAGAAGGGCATGGAGGGCTTCGACCAGGGCAAGAAGCTCAGCAAGATGGGTTTCCACGGCTGGGACACGGCCGAGCTCAGCTTCACCGACGTGTTCGTCCCCGACGAGAACCTCATCAGCGGCAAGGAGGGCCAGGGCTTCATCCAGCTGATGCTGAACCTGCCGCTCGAGCGTCTCTCGATCGGCGTCGCCGCGGCCGCAGCCGCACAGGCCGCCCTCGACTGGACCATCGCGTACACGAAGGATCGCGAGGCGTTCGGTGAGCGCATCGCCGACTTCCAGAACACCCGCTTCCGGCTCGCCGACATGTCTGCGACCACCGATGCGATGTGGGCGTACATCGACCGCGCGCTGCTCGCCTACAAGGACAACACGCTCACCGCGGAGGATGCGGCGAAGGTCAAGTTCTGGGCGACCGAGCGCGAGTGGGAGGTGCTCGACACAGGCGTGCAACTGCACGGCGGATACGGCTACATCATGGAGTACCCGATCGCGCGCGCCTTCACCGACGCCCGGGTGCACCGCATCTACGGCGGCACGAACGAGATCATGCGCGATCTCGTCGGCCGTCAGATCGTCGGCAAGCGCTGAGATCGTGCACCTGCAGAGGCCCCGGATGCGACGTCCGGGGCCTCTTCCCGTCTCGGCCGGATCGTCGTCGAGGCGTGGACACGGGGTGCTGCCGCCGGGTTGAATCGAGGGCATGACGACCTTGTTCCGGCAGATCCTGGAAGACCACGTCGCGCGGGGCACCGCTCCGGGGATCATCGGCGTGCTCGGCGCTCCTGGCGGGGCCATCGAGATCGTCACGGCCGGCGATCTCCCGGCGGATGCGATCGTCCGCATCCAGTCGATGACGAAGCCGATCCTCGCGGTCGCGGCGCTGAGGCTCGTGCAGGAGGGGCGCCTCCGGCTCGATGACCCTGTGGAGCGGTGGCTGCCTGAACTCGCCGACCGCTGGGTGCTGCGCGCTCCGGACGCCCCGCTCGACGACGTCGTACCCGCGACGACGCCGATCACGCTGCGGCACCTGCTCACGAACACCTCCGGATACGGGGTGCAGGTCGTGCCGTCCCCGCTGGCGGAGGCGATGATCGGGAACCGGACGGCCGCAGGGCAGGAACCTGTCGCGATGGGCGCTCAGGAGTGGCTGGACGCGCTGGCCGTGCTCCCGCTGGCCTTCGAACCCGGCACCGGATGGCGTTACCACCACTCCTTCGGGATCCTCGGGATCCTGCTCTCGCGGGTGGTCGACGGTTCGTTGGAAGATCATCTGCGACGCGACCTCTTCGCCCCGCTCGGCATGGTCGATACCGGATACACGGTGCCCCTCGACCAGGCGCACCGGCTGCCTGCCGCGTATCGTCACGAGCACGGCGCCCTGGTCGAGATCGAGCCCGCCGCCGGGGGCTTCTCCGTCGCGCCCGCTCCGTTCGACCTCAGTCATTCGGAGCTCGTGTCGACCGCGGCCGACTATGCGGCTTTCGTGGGGATGCTCGCCGCAGGGGGACGGCATGACGGCAACGTCATCATCGACCCCGAACTGCTCGCGCTGATGCGCACTGACCAGGTGCCGTCGAGCGCGAAGACCGACGACAGCTTCTTCCCGGGATTCTGGGAGGGCACGGGCTGGGGGTTCGGCGTCGCGGTGCAGACCGAGGGAGAGAACGCGGGTCGCTACGGCTGGTCGGGCGGGCAGGGGACGGACTTCTGGGTCGATCCCGACGGCTCCTTCGGGATCGTGCTGAGTCAGGTCGAGATGGGTCCGGAGATCATGGGGCTGTTCGCCGACGTGCAGTGACGATCTCCGGCACCGCCGGGCGTCGCTCGGTGTTCTCGGGATGCCGGTGCACCGGTATTCATTCGAATAAAGCTTCGAATGTCGGTGGTGGTCGCGGTAAAATCGAGTATGTCGAATTTGACCGCGTTGCATGAGGCGATGTCTCGCTTGGATGAGGTGTGGGCGGGTGTGGGGGATTCGGGGGAGTTGTCGCGGGAGCAGTTGGTCGTGGTGAGCGCGTCGATCGGGGTGTTGCGGCGTCGGTTGGATGCGGTGCATGTGTCGGTGGCGGCGTGTATTGCTCGGGAGTCGCGTGCGGAGTTGGGTGCGGGGAGTCTGGCGAAGCAGCAGGGTTTCCGTAGTCCGGCGACGTTGATCGCGGCCGCGACGGGGGTGTCGACGGGTGAGGCGTCGCGTCTTGTCAGGGTGGGTGAGGCGACGGCGCCGCGGAGTGATCTTCTGGGGGTGCGTCTGCCGGCGAGGTATCCGTTGGTGAGTGCGGCGTTGGATGCGGGGGTGCTGGGGGCTCCGGCGGCGGCGGTGATCATCGCGGCGCTGGATCGGTGCCGGGTTGTGGCGGGGGTGGAGCGCGTCGCTGAGGGGGAGCGGATGCTGGTGGAGAAGGCGTCGGGGCTCGCGCTCGATGGTGTGCGCATGCTCGTGGTGCGGGTGGAGGCGTGGCTTGACCCGGATGGGGTGGAGCCGCGTGAGGAAGAGTGCCGTGGCAGGCGGGCGTTGTCGCTGTTCGAGCGGGACGGGATGGTGCATCTGAACGCGGTTCTCGATGTGGAGACCGCGGCGCCGGTGGTGACGGCGATCCGGGGGTTCGTGACGGCGGTGTTCGCGGCGCGGAAGGATGCTCCCGATGCGGGCGCTCCTGATGGGGATCGGCGGACGGTGCCGATGATCCAGGCAGATGCTCTTTCGGTGTTCTGCGCGCATGTGCTCGGGTGCGAGCGGCGGGTTCCGGTGGCGGGTGCGAGGGTGATCGTGCGGGTGGGTCTGGATGATCTGGAGGCCGGGACCGGGTCGGCGACCGTGGATGGTGTGGATCAGCCGGTCAGTGTCGGGGCGGCGCGGCGGATGGCGGCCGGGGGTGGCGTGATCCCGTGTGTTCTCGGTGGGGACAGTGAGGTTCTCGATTGGGGGCGGGAGAAACGGTTGTTCACCCGGGCGCAACGGCTGGCGTTGGTGGAGCGTGACGGGGGATGCGCGATGTGCGGATTGCCGCCGGAGATGACGAGGGCGCATCACATCCGCTGGTGGACACGCGATCGCGGGCCGACCGATCTCTCCAACGGGGTGCTGCTGTGTGAGACCTGTCACCATCGCATCCACGACAACGGGTGGGAGAT